>CAMBJI010000308.1 GCA_945867725.1 Bordetella parapertussis | reverse complement strand
AGGAATCGGGCGGGTCACTATCCCCGCCTTGATCTCGTTGCCTCGCACAGCCGCAGTACCGCTGACTCTCTCCTCACGTACAACCAAGAATCGACCGTTAACTCTGTTGGTGTACAACTTTCCCTACCGCTTTACAGTGGCGGGGGTATTAACGCACAAACCCGACAGGCAGCTGCACGACTTGCGGGTAGCTACGCAGATCTCGACGCCGCCGCGCACAAGGTGTTGGTTGAAATTCGAAAGCAGTTCCAATTGGTGACGAGTACCCGCAAACGCATCAGCGCCATGGAGCAAGCAGAGCGTTCAGCTGCCGATGCAGTGGAAGCCACGCGCAAAAGTGTGGCCGGCGGCCAGCGGGTGAACGTGGACGTCCTAAACGCACTGCAGCAGTTGTATACGACACGACGTGACTTGTCGGAGGCCAGACATGGCTACCTACTCGCCTATTTGCGCCTGTACGCAGCCGCCGGTTTACTCGACAGTGAAAGCCTCGGCAAGATTGCGGCCTGTTTCAAGCCAGACTCATGAGCGCAAAAGTAGATATCGCATGACATTCAACGGCTCAAATGCGTCCAAGCGCTCGACCGGCTCTGCGCTATCGGCGGCGATCGCGGCACAGAAGCCGACCTATCGCAAAGCGGTCGGCTTTAGCCTGGTATGCGGCGTGCTATCGCTGGCACCCACCCTATTCATGCTTGAGGTTTACGACCGCGTGGTCAACAGCCGCAGTACGACCACACTGATCTCGTTGCTGATATGCCTTGTGGGTATTTATGCGCTGATGGAAGTCCTGGAGATACTGCGTGGCAGACTTCTGAATCAGGCAGGTTGGCGTATCGATGCGGAACTGCGCGAACGCCTCCACGATGCCAGCTACCTGACCAGCCTTCGTCAGGGCAACGTCAACACGCAGGCGTTCAACGACTTGCGCACTCTTAGGGAATTCATCGGGTCATCCGCAGTGACTGCCATGATGGATGTGCCCACTGCGCTGATCTTTCTCGCCGTGGTCTGCGTAATCAGTCCCTGGCTGGCGCTGGTTGCGCTCATCGGCGGTGTGGTCCAGGTCCTGATTGGCATCAGCACCGAGCGCAAGACAATGCCCGTGCTGACGGAAGCCAACCAGGCGGCGATTCAGGCACAAAGCTATGCCAGCGGCGTGCTGCGTAACGCACAAGTAATCTCCGCGATGGGCATGAGGACGGGCATCTATCAGCGCTGGATCACACGTCAGCGCAAATTCCTCACGCTGCAAGCCAATGCGTCCGATACAGCGGGCAATAATGCCGCAAGTTCCAAGTTCATCCAGACCATGCAGGGTTCACTGATTCTCGGACTCTCCTGCTGGCTCACTTTGAAGGGCATGCTACTTGGCGGTGGCGGTCTGATGATAGTCGCCTCCACGCTGGGCGGACGTGTTCTATCGCCATTGGTGCAACTCATCGCGCAGTGGCGGCTGGTCATCAATGCGCGTGATGCCTATCAGCGTCTCGATGTTTTCATCGGCATCGTGCCGGATGATGCCGATCGCATGTCACTGCCCGCGCCAGAAGGGCGGCTATCTGTCGAAGGCCTAATGGCAGCGGCGCCCGGCAGCACCCTGCCCATCATCAAGGGCGTCAGCTTTGCGCTGCAGCCCGGAGAAAATCTGATCGTCATCGGCCCTTCTGCTGCAGGCAAGACGACGCTGGCGCGGTTGCTCATGGGTATCTGGCCAGCTGCCAACGGCAAGGTGCGTCTGGATGGTGCCGATCTTCATGCATGGAACAAGGTAGAACTTGGCCCCTATATTGGCTACCTGCCTCAAGCCGTCGAACTGTTCGATGGAACCTTGGCCGAGAACATTGCGCGCTTTGGCGATGCCGACATGGAGCAATTGCGATCCGTGACCGAAATGGTCGGGTTGACCGCGATGGTGAATGCACTACCGCATGGGCTCCACACCCGCATCGGTGAGGATGGCGCGATGCTGTCGGGTGGCGAGCGACAGCGTGTCGGGCTGGCCCGTGCGATCTATGGCGAGCCCAATTTCGTATTGCTTGACGAACCGAACTCAAGTTTGGACGAGGCAGGTCAGGTAGCACTGATGAATACACTAATCGCCCTGAAAGTGCGCAAGTGCACCACCATCGTCATCACCCACCGCAGCAACTTGCTACCAGTCGCAGACAAAATTCTATTTCTGCGCGACGGGCAGGTCGCAGCTTTCGGACCGCGCGATGAGGTACTGGCTGCTCTAAAACAAGGCAATGCACCACGACCTGCGCCGGGCGTACCGATGGCAGTCGGTCCGCGCCCGACCGGAGGTATCGCATGAGTCCCCTTGCTCTCGGCACCAGCAAGCAGTACCGGCCACCATCGATGATGCGTCTACTGCTGGAATTCAAACAAGACTTCTTACTGGTGGGATCCTTCAGTTTCCTCGCCAATGTTCTGACACTGGCACCTACGCTGTACATGTTGCAGATATTCGATCGCGTCATGCTCAGCCAAAGCGATCTGACGCTCATATCACTGACCTTTTTCATCACCGTGTTCGTAGCGATGATGGCATTCGCCGAGTGGGTCCGCTCGCGCCTTCTGGTTCGCGCGGGTACTCGTTTTGATGAGCAACTCAACACGCGTATTTTCCTCGCCAGTTTCGACGCTCGCCTTGACCAGGCTGGTGCAGAGGAAACGAATCACTTCTCTGCACTGACTCGCCTGAGACAGTTCCTGACCGGGAACGGCATCATTGCCTTCTTTGATTTACCGTGGACGCCGGTCTATCTGGGCGTGTTGTTCGTGATGCATCCGCTTCTGGGGTGGTTTGGCATTGGCTTCACGATCTTCCTTGCATTGCTGGCGTCACTCAGCAACCGACTCACATCAACGTGTCTGGAACAAGCCAATTCGGCCGAGAGTGACACCACCAACTACCTGACTGGAAAGCTGCGCAACGCAGAAGTGGTCGAAGCGATGGGCATGCTGGAAAACCTCAAGCGTCGCTGGCTGATGCTCTACCGCT
>CAMBJI010000307.1 GCA_945867725.1 Bordetella parapertussis | reverse complement strand
CTCGCTCACCTACTGCATTGTGGTTGTCTCCATCCTTGTACAGGGCCTCACTGTCGGCAAACTCGCTGAGAAAGTGACTGGTCCCGAAGCAGGGGTAGCGGACGGTAGCGAGGCTCCCGTCGGTTCGGATGCAAAAGCCTCCTGAAGCGCTATTGAAATGCCACGATGCGGCAGCCCTCGATCTTTCTTGAACGAACACTCTAGTCCGGGCGCCGTCCCTTTTCATGCAGGCCAATGAAAAACGGGCTTCGCGAAGCGAAAACCGTTATCGGTTATGTGCCGTTCAGCACGTCCGTCTATTTTTCTTCTTTGCGAATTTCTTCCATCATCGCCTGCACCTGCTGTTCGGTCAGGCGGTATTGACGCCGTAGGCGCTCCAGCGTGTCTTTTTCGGCGTCGGTGACCACGCCATCGGCCAGTGCCTGACGCAGCTGCTGACCAAAGGAAGCTTTTTTACGCGAGAGCTGATTGGAAAATGCCGATGCCACGATACCTGTCATGATCGCCGCCATACACACACCCAGGAAGCCTGTGATCAGCGCAATGATATCCCCGGCCACGGTTAGCTCTTCCACGTTGCCATAGCCTGAGGTGATGGTAATCACCGCCCAGTAAATACAGTGCGGTATGGAACCAAAATGCTCGGGCTGATTGTGGCCTTCCGCAAAATACATCAGCGAGGCCGACACAATGGTCGCAATCAGCAGCAGGAAGAGGGCGGAGGCAAATGCTTTTTTCTCCGATGCGACGGCGTGAAACAAATCCTGCAATGCGGTGTTGTACTTCGAGAGTTTCAGGATACGCAGCAGACGCAACACGCGCAGTACGCGCAAATCCAGATACGGGAACAGGAAGTGCAGATAGAAGGGCGCCGTCGCAAAGAAATCGATCAGACCAAAGAAACTGAACACATATTCCTTGCGGCCTCTCCAAGCACCGCCCTGCTCGGGGGTATAGCGTGCGCCATACGACCAAGTTCTCAGCACATACTCGGCTGAGAAAAACATCACGCTCCAGAATTCGAATTCATGGAAAAAATCTTTGTAAGCTTCATGGATATCATGCACTGAATCCAG
This sequence comes from Bordetella parapertussis, assembly GCA_945867725.1. Classification (GTDB taxonomy): domain Bacteria; phylum Pseudomonadota; class Gammaproteobacteria; order Burkholderiales; family Burkholderiaceae_D; genus Pernthalerella. Next base: position 1,936 of record CAMBJI010000307.1, on the reverse strand, counting down.
AACAACCGCAGCGCAGTTGGTCAGCACCACCATGGTGATCACCCATTCAAGAATTCGGCTGGCGTTGTCGTGTGAGGTCCCGTCAAGGATCTCCATGATGCGACGTTTCATTGCGCTTTTTCCTCTCGTACTTTTTTCATGCAAATGCTGAGCCACTAAAAACACAGGCCGGCCGATAAAACCGGCCAGCCTGTCTGCTGCTGTATGCCGTCACGGGGACGGCAGCACGCGTTTAGCCGCCGATTTTGTCGGAGACGCGCTTCTGGTTTGCATCAACTTTTTCGCGCAGCGAGATCACCTGATCACGCAGCTCGTTACCGGCATCCTGCATGTTGTTGAGCTTCTCTTTGAGCGTCTCACCGGTGGAGAAAGTGTCGTCAATGATTTTGCGTGTTTCGATCGAGCTGTTGCGAATGCTCTTGACCACTTCTTCGATTTCGTTGACACGCATCTCGTTGCCGTGATGCGAGGCACTATCCATCTGCTGCTTGAGTTCACCGTCGAGCCACTGGCCGTTGGAGTCAGCAATTTCGTCGATGTAGTTCACCATCTCTTCGTTGACTTCATAGAAGGCTTCGCTGACTTCACCCAGCGCCTTGATGGCCTCAGCCATTTTCAGTGCGATGGAAGACATCTTGCGATTGATCTTGGTGCGGTGGTCGAGGTACTCAACCTTGACACGGTTGGCCATGGAGAGCTGGAAGGCTTCTTGGTCACCGTTAGTCGGGTTCAGCTGATCAATCATCATCAGACGGTTACGGAACACATCGTCAGTGGTGCGCATGATGAGTTCACGGTTACCGCCGGCGTTGACCAGATAACTCTGCTGGGCGTCGGTAATATTTTCTTCAATCGTGCTTCGTGCGACCTGAATCTGGCCGACGTTGAATTGAACAATCGCCTCGACGTCAAAAATCGCGCGCTTGTTTTTTGCGATCATATTTTTAATTACATCACTCATGAATATCTCCTGGTTCGAGTGGCTGTTGTATAAGGTTTCGCGTACTGGGCGTTAAGCGCCCACGTGCGATTCTTCCGGCAACGCGATGGGGCTGGAGCGGGTGAGGCGATTTACAGTGATCACGCCCTGGCCCTGTTCGTCCATGTTGGCCTCTTCGTACAGCATCCGGTAAATGTAGTCGGCCTGGTCGGCTGATACGGTGGCATGAAGTATCTCGGTCTTTGGAATCTCTGGCAGGTTGCCTGCGAGAGAAGCACGACCGATAGGGTTGCCGCGAACGCTATAGAAATAGCATTCGTTGATGCCCTTGTGATGCAGCAGCTCCATCAGCTTGGATGCACCGCCTTCATAAAGAATGCAAGTGATCTGACGCGTATAGTCGATGTACGGAATATCCGGTTTATCGTTCTGACTCATGATGTTGTCCTGTCGTCGTTTAGGCGATTAGTCTTTGAGCAGATTCGGCGGAATGTAGGTGGCCGCCTGCAGCAGTGGCGTTACATAGATGTAACCCATGCCCGGTGTATCCAGCCTGCCCGCGAGAAATATGCGCTCGAAGATGCGATCGGTCTGGTCTTGCGGGACCATCACGCTGATCACCTCGCGTTCCACGTCCACTGCGACGCCCAGAATACCGAGGCGCTCACGCACGCCGGTACCCACGCCCATGTGCACGGTCGAACCTTGCACGCCTACTTCCAGCAGCGAGTTGTTGATGGTGTCTGCCAGGCCTTTTTGCACCACGCAGGTAATCAGCGCTACTTCGCTGATATTGGTAACTTTACGCTTTGCCATTCGTTTCCCCTTTTTCTATTCTATTGATTCGGTGAAGGTTGATCAGGCCTGTGCAGCGGCCATTTCTTGCTTGACCTTGTACTGAACGTATACACCGAGCGCGAGCACAGCACAGATCGGTGCGATCGAGGCTGCGGCTAGAATGCCAAAGCCTTCGACGGCGTTCACCGCGCCACCAAA
>CAMBJI010000306.1 GCA_945867725.1 Bordetella parapertussis | reverse complement strand
TTGGCGACCAGTCGCGAAACGATCAACGCATTCTCGCTGACATCGCCAAAGTGCATATTTTCGAAGATTCAGAGTGTTCCATCTCCTATCCGCGCCAGGGGCCGGCGCGAGTAACGGTGTCGATGACCGACGACACCGTTTACACGACTTACGTTGCAGATCCGCGTGGCTGCCCTGAATTACCAATGGCCGATGAGAATCTGTTTGATAAGTTTCGCATGATGGTCACAAAACAGCACACACTATCTTCTGCCAACCGTATAATTGAAATGGTCTGGGAGATTGAACATGCGGCCAGCATTCGCCCCTTAATCAATCTGCTCTGCTCACCAGCCTGACGGACCACGCTTGCCTAGGTCTTTCTTTTTTTTCACAGCCAGATACCTGGGACCTTTTAATGATTTCCCTCATAAATCCTAACAGGCGTCGTGCGCTAGCAGCCATTGCTTATACCGCAGGCCTTGGCAGCATGTCCTGGAATGCTGCGGCACAGTCTTTTCCAATGCGCCCGGTGCGTGTTGTGGTCCCGTTTGCGCCCGGCGGCGCCACCGACATTCTGGCGCGACTGATCAGCGCCGAACTCACCATCGCATTGGGTCAAGCCTTCACGGTTGATAACGTTTCGGGCGGTGGTGGCAACATCGGCTCGAATCAAGTCGCCAAGGCGGTGGCCGACGGCTACACATTGCTGTTCGGCGCCGCCGGCAATTTGACGATCAACCCAGGGCTGTTTGCCAACATGCCCTACGACCCTGTAAGTGATCTGGCGCCGGTCTCCTTGATGGCCTCGACAATGAATGTGCTGGTAGTCCATCCTGCCGTCAACGCGCGCTCAGTGCGCGAATTGATTGCACTTGCCAAGGAACAACCGGACAAGTTGACCTACGCATCTGCCGGCAATGGCAGCACTATTCACCTTGCTGCCGAGATGTTCAAGAGCATGGCCAGAGTCAACGTGCTTGGGGTTCCTTATCGCGGCAGTGGCCCTGCAATGATTGATCTCCTTGCCGGGCGCACCAACATCATGTTCGAGAACATGCCGTCAGCACTGCCACATATACAAAGCGGCGCACTGCGCGCAATCGGCGTAACCGGCAAAGTGCGCAGCGATTTACTCCCTACAGTTCCAACCATCGCCGAAGCAGGGGTTCCCGGTTTCGAAGCGACATCCTGGTTCGGTGTGCTGGCTCCGGCACGAACTCCGGCGCCAGTAATTGATCGCCTCCATCGCAGCATCACCGATGCAATGAAGAAGCCAGAGATCATTGAAAAGGTGCGCAAGCTAGGCGCTGAGGTCAGTTTGAACAGTCCGGACGAGTTTCGCCAGTTGATCCGCACCGATACTGAAAAATGGGGCATTATTATCAAGGCGGCCGGAATCAAAATCGATTAACTCCCATGCAAATAACTTTACTTCTCCGTCTCGTTGTCGTTGCCTCCATCAGCATCGGTGCCTGGCTCCATCCGCCGTTGTTGGCACAAACCTACCCGACAAAATCGATTAACCTGATCGTGCCCTACGCACCCGGTGGCGCCACCGATTTGTTGGGCCGTGCGGTAGCGCAAAAACTGGGTGAGGCGCTTGGTCAGCCCGTGGTGGTGGTCAATCGCGGTGGCGCCGGGGGCAATGTCGGTGCCGATTCAGTAGCCAAGGCGGCGCCGGACGGATACAACCTCCTGATTGGCACTATTGGTACCCATGCGATCAACAGCAGTCTGTACGCCTCGATGCCGTTCGACCCGATTAAAGATTTTGCACCGGTTAGCCTGATGTTGACCAACCAGCTCGTGCTGCTGGTCAACCCCTCGATCCCAGCGCGCACTGTGCCGGAGCTGGTGGCCTATTCAAAATCGGGCAAAGCTAAACTTTTCTTCGGCTCGGCTGGAAACGGCAGTTCGCACCACCTGTCCGGAGAGTTGCTCAAAGCAAGATCTGGCCTCGACATTACCCACGTCCCCTACAAGGGAAGCGGCCCGGCGGTGATTGACCTCATGGCAGGAACGATTCAGGTGATGTTCAGCGATATCGCTGGGGCGATGCCGCACATCCGCACCGGCCGAATCGTGCCAATCGCTGTAGGCGGGGCGAAACTCTCCGCCCTCATGCCCGGTACCCCGACGGTGGCAGAGTCAGCCAATCTTCCCGGCTTTGAAGTCAGTGCCTGGATGGGCATCTTTGCGCCGGCTGGTACGCCACCGACAATTGTGGGACAGCTCAACAGCGCTCTCAACCGGTTGCTCGCCACACCCGAGATACGCGAGCGCTTTGCGAGCCTAGGCGCCGAACCGCTAGGAAGCACCCCAGAAGAATTCATGGCTCATATTCGGAGCGAGACCGCCAAGTGGTCTCAATTAGTCAAGGCAACAGGTGCAAAAATCGAATGAATGAAGATCGGATTGCTGTTGATGTCCTTGTCGTTGGCGCTGGCGCCTGCGGCCTGATAGCGGCCTTAAGAGCGGCGCAAGGTGGTGCTACTGTTGCGGTGCTCGAGAAGCTGGACCGCTTTGCGGGCAACACTATGCTCTCGTGTGGATCAATTCCCGCCGCTGGTACGCGCATGCAGCGTGAAGCTGGAATTGCCGATGATATCGAGACAATGATCGCCGACATTGAGCGCGTGGCCGGTCCGCACGATGCCACGCACCTGACTCGCACTATCGTGCAGCGCTCCGCCGAACTGGTCGAGTGGCTGGTCGATTACTGCGGCGTTGAGGTCAAGCTGTATACCAACTACAAACATGTTGGCCACACGATTCCGCGCTTGCATACCCAGCCCGACGGGCGTGGCTCAAGTTTGATCGACCGACTCGACCGTGCTGTCAGGCGTGAAGGCATCGAAATCGTCTTCTCCAATCCAGTACGCCGGTTGCTGACCGATGCATCGGGAGCTGTTTGCGGAGCCGAGGCTGGGGACGGCGCGGCGCGCTACTTTATTGATGCAAAGAAGGTAATCCTCGCCAACAGCGGCTACGGTGCCAACCGCACGCTGCTTCGCGAAGTCTGTCCGGAAATTGCTGA
>CAMBJI010000305.1 GCA_945867725.1 Bordetella parapertussis | reverse complement strand
GTGGCCAGCCTGCGTATAGCTCGGGCAACCGAGAGGCAGCCCGCGAGTTGGCAAAAAAATTCATCGAAGATTTTGAAGGTTTTGATTACATCGTCATTCCTTCTGGTTCCTGCGGCGGCACGGTCAAGACCCATTACGACGACATACTGAGCGATCAGCCTGAATTTCTGGCCCGGTATCAAAAAATCAAACCGCGCGTTTTCGAGCTGACTGATTTTCTGGTGAATGTCATTCACCTCGACAAACTGCCAGCGCTCACGCAATCCAGCTTCAAGGGCAGCATCACTTATCAGGATTCCTGCTGTGGCTTGCGTGACCTAGGTGTTCAGGCGCAGCCGCGCGAGCTGCTGGCCAAACGCGAGGGTGTACAACTGACGGAAATGAATCAGGCACGTAATTGCTGCGGTTTCGGCGGTACCTTCGCAATGAAGTATGGCGACATCTCTGCCGCGATTGTTGACGACAAATGCGACAACATCCATGCCAGTGGTGCCGATGCAGTGGTGCTCGGTGATCTCGGTTGTATGCTTAATATTGAAGGACGCTTGCGTCGCAAGGGAGATCATAAGACCCGCGTGCTGCACGTTGCCGAAGTTCTCTCGGGAGACGCATAATGCAAATCCAGTCCATGCATTTCAAAGCGCGTGCTGGCCAAAAGCTGGCAGATGAGCGTCTGCAGCAGACACTGAAAAAATTTGCGACTAAATTCGTCGATGCACGTGCCAGTGCTATCACCGAGCTAGACGATTTTGAAGCCACACGAGATGCTGCTGTCGAGCGACGCATGCGTGCGATCGAGAATTTGGATGTCTGGCTTGCGACCTTCGAGAAAGAAGCCACGCGCCGTGGTGCGACCGTGCTTTATGCAGAAACCGCCGAACAAGCTTCAAAGCTGGTGGTCGAGATCGCTAAAAAGCATGACGTTAAAAAAGTCATTAAATCCAAGTCCATGGTGTCGGAAGAGATGGCACTCAACAAGGCTTTGGAAGCTGCGGGTGTGACGCCTATCGAAACCGATCTTGGCGAGTACATTCTTCAGATCAATGACAACGAGCCACCATCGCACATCATTGCGCCTGTGATTCACAAGGACAAGGAAGAAGTTGCCGACTTGTTCGCCAAAGTGCACAACAAGCCCCGGTTGACCGATATTCACGAAATGACGCGCGAGGCGCGCGAAGTATTGCGGCCGCATTTTTTGTCTGCGGACATGGGAGTCACTGGCGGTAATTTCGTCATCGCCGAATCGGGCTCCGTGGCGGTCGTCACGAACGAAGGCAACGAAGGCATGTGCACCATTATGCCGCCCAAAGTACACGTGGTCGTGACCGGCATAGAGAAAGTATTACCAACGCTGTCCGATCTCGCCACTGTGATGCGACTGCTGCCGCGTTCTGCCACCGGGCAGTCGATATCAAACTATTTCTCACTGCTGACCGGGCCGCGCGCCAGTGATGAACAGGACGGCCCCGAGCATATGTATTTTGTGCTGGTGGATGCGGGCAGGACAGGTCTGATTGGCACCGAATTTCAGGAGATGCTGCGTTGTATACGCTGTGGTGCGTGCATGAACCACTGCCCCGTTTACAGCAAGATCGGTGGTCATGCATACGGCTGGGTGTATCCGGGACCGATGGGGAGTGTGCTTACGCCGTCGTATATAGGGGTCGACAAAGCAATGGATCTGCCGCAGGCTTCAACTCTGTGCGGTGAATGCCATGTCGTCTGTCCCGTAAAAATTCCTTTACCGGATTTGCTGCGTAAGCTGCGCGAAAAGCAGTTCGAAAAAGGTTTGCGTCCCGGCGTCGAATACCTGGCTTTCGGCATCTGGGCTTTTGTCGCGCAACGACCTGCGCTCTATCGCATCGCGATGCGTGTGGCAGCGCGCGCGCTTAGCGCGATGGGCGGTACTCGTCCAATGATTAGCAAGCTGCCGCTGGCCGGTGGATGGACCGACCATCGCGACATGCCCGCGCCCTCTGGAAAAACTTTCCGGGAGCTTTATCGTGAACGCAAAAGATCCTGACCGATGACGAACCGCGAATTGCCTATCAGCCAGTACAAAAGCAAGTCTGGCCTCAAACGGATTTTTTCCGCCTTTTTCAATTCGATGAATGGCTTTCGTATTGCGTGGCGTTTCGAGCACGCTTTCCGTCAGGAGTTAGTGGTTGCCATACCGGGCATCATCGTGGCTGTACTGCTGCCGGTGACTGTGCTCGAACGCGTTGCTTTGATCGCCGTATTGGTTCTGATGCTGATTACTGAGTTGGTCAATTCCGCTATTGAGGCAGTGGTCGATCGTATCTCGCTCGATCATCACGAACTCTCTAAAAATGCCAAGGATCTGGGCAGTGCCGCCGTCATGCTGGCATTGATGCTGGCACTACTAACTTGGGGAGCGATCCTTGGCGCGTTGTGGACGCGCTGACTGCGCAATCCACAACGCAGCTACGTGCGTGACATTACTGTCCGGGATTCATGAACTCTGCATGAATTTCGTTCACGGCCTTGACCACGTCATCGGATAGCTTGATTGAATATGCATCGATGTCATACGCTAACTGCTCGATGCTGGTTGCTCCGATGATGGTAGAAGCAATGAACCATCTTGTGTAGCACCAGGCCAGCGCCAGTTGGGTCGCTGTCATGCCATGATCTTTCGCCAATTGCATGTAACGACGTGTGGCATCGACAACACGTGGTCGCAGGTAGCGCGGACTCCAGTTCGGTGGGAAATGAGTCAATCGTCCGGCGGATTGTGGATTGTCGATGTACTTGCCAGTGAGCTGACCAAAGGCCAGCGGACTGTAGGCCAGCAGGCCGACATTCTCACGGTGGCAGGTTTCATCTAGACCGCTTTCGAAACTCCGATTCGCAAGATGGTAGCCATTCTGTATTGATACGATGCGGGGCAGTCCCATGGTCTGGGACAGATGCACAAACTGCGACACGCCCCATGCGCTCTCATTGGAGACGCCAATATGGCGGATCTTTCCTTCTTTAATCAGCGCTTGTAAAACTGCGAGC
>CAMBJI010000304.1 GCA_945867725.1 Bordetella parapertussis | reverse complement strand
TCCCTTATATCTTCCGTGGTGCACTTGATTGCGGTGCCACCACCATCACGCGTGCGATGGAAATCGCTGCTGTGCATGCGATCGCCGACCTGGCGCAGGCTGAGCAATCGGATGTGGTCGCGACGACGTATGGCATCACCAATCTCGCGTTTGGTCCGGATTACCTGATACCCAAACCCTTCGATCCGCGACTCATGCTCAAGATCGCACCGGCAGTCGCGCGTGCGGCCGAAGAGTCAGGTGTCGCGCTGCGACCCATCAAAGACATGGCAGCGTATGCGGATCGTTTGCAGCAGTTCGTGTATCACAGCGGTAGTTTCATGAAGCCGGTATTTGCGATTGCGAAGAAAGCACCGGCATCGAAGAAGCGCATTGTGTTTGCCGAAGGCGAAGAAGAGCGCGTGCTGCGTGCCGTGCAGGTGGTACTTGATGAAGGTTTGGCCAAGCCCACGCTGATCGGTCGCCCTGCGGTGCTTGCGCAACGCATCGAACGTTATGGCCTGCGCCTGCGTCCTGAAATCGATTTCGACATCATCAATCCAGAAAAAGACGACCGCTATCGCGCGTACTGGGAGACCTATCTGGCGATGACGATTCGCAAAGGTGTCACCGAGCAGTGGGCGCGACTAGAAATGCGTCGTCGTCATACCCTCATTGGCGCGATGGCGATTCACAAGGGTGATGCCGATGGCATGATCTGCGGCACCTTCGGTAGCACTGATCTGCATTTGCACTATATCGATCAGGTACTGGGCAGGCGTGCTGGGGTGAACACGTATGCGGCCATGAATGCGCTGATCTTGCCCGATCGTCAGTTGGTGCTGGTGGATACCCACGTTAATGAAAATCCTTCCGCAGAGCAGCTGGCCGAGATCACCATCATGGCGGCGGAAGAAATGCGTCGCTTCGGTTTGCATCCGCGCGCTGCGTTGCTGTCGCATTCCAATTTCGGTAGCAGCGACAGCGAGTCTGCAAAAAAAATGCGCGCAGCGCTGGCGCTGCTCAGAGCGCGCGCACCGGAGCTCGAGGTGGATGGCGAAATGCACGGTGATACCGCACTCGATGCGCATACCCTGCGTGCTCTGATGCCTGACACGCCTCTCAAAGGTGATGCGAACCTGTTGGTCATGCCAAACATTGAATCGGCCAATATCGCTTACAACCTGCTCAAGGTCGCAGCGGGCAATGGTGTGGCGATAGGTCCCATCCTGCTGGGCTGTGCACGGCCGGTCCATGTGCTCACGCCCTCGGCCACGGTACGCCGTATCGTCAATATGACCGCGCTGGTGGTGGTGGATGCGGTGTCGCAGCGCTGACACCGCTTTTCAAAGCCTTTCTTTGCGGACAGGCGGCTGATTTACAATAGGCGCCGGCGACGGATTCGCTAAAGACCGGCAGTATTCGCAGTATTCGCGGGATCCGTCTAGCGCCGCGTGCGTCGCCGCCCCGACAAGGACCGTCCATTGACCCAAACTCCGCTCGCTGTCGATCTCGACGGTACGCTCATCCTGACCGACACCCTGCATGAATCTGCAGTGCGGGCTTTGCGTGCGCGTCCGCTGTCGGTGCTTCAAATACCTTTCTGGCTGGTCCAAGGCAAGGCTGCGCTGAAACAGCGCCTATCTGCGCTCACCGATTTCGATGCGGCGGCACTGCCTTATAACGAACCACTGCTAGCGTGGCTTCGCGCCGAACATGCACAAGGCCGCAAACTCATCCTCTGCACCGCGGCCAATAGGTCATTAGCAAACGCTGTGGCTGAACACCTCGGTATTTTTGATGACGTCATGGCCAGCGATGGTCACCACAATTTGAGCGCCGAACACAAGGGCGCTGCATTGGAAGCGCGCTTTGGTCGCGGTGGTTTTGATTACGCGGGCAATTCTTCCGCTGATCTGCCGGTGTGGCAGCGTGCGCGGCGCGCGATTGTTGTGAACGCATCGGCATCGGTAGAGCAGCAGGCACGCGCTGTGTCCGAGGTTGAGCGCGTGTTTGCGGCCAATAGCGTGGGTCTTGCAGACATCAGCCAGGTATTGCGCTTGCATCAATGGGCAAAAAACCTGCTGCTCTTCATTACGCCCATGGCCGCGCATATCGTGCCCGATGCTGGCATGGCCAGCGCGCTGCTATTAGCCTTTCTCGCATTCTGTTTCTGCGCCTCGGCGGTGTATGTGGCTAATGATCTGTTCGATCTCGATAGTGACCGTCATCACCCCAGAAAAAAATTCCGCCCCTTTGCGTCGGGTCGAGTCAGTGTGCAGTTTGGGGTGTTGCTTATTCCGCTACTGCTCTTGCTGGCTGTCTTGCTGGCGCTTGAGGTAGGCGCGAATTTCACGACATGGCTGGCGTTTTATTTCGTGCTGACGTGCGCATACTCTTGGGGACTCAAGCGTCTGATCATTGCGGACTGTCTGGTGTTGGCGATGCTGTACTCGGTGCGCATTATTGCCGGTGCTGCTGCTGCCGATATTCCCATGTCGTTCTGGTTGCTCGCGTTTTCGGTATTCCTTTTTCTCTCGCTGGCTTTCGTCAAACGCTATGCTGAACTGATTGTGCAGGCAAAGATGGGCCGCGAGAAGGCGCATGGGCGCGGCTATCTCACGACCGATGCGTCGCTGGTCCAAAATCTCGGTATGTGCGCAGGCTATTCAGCGGTGCTGGTGCTAGCGTTCTATCTCAATAGCGATGCCGTGGTGAAGCTCTATCGATCACCGGAATTCATGTGGTTGTCGGTACCTATCATGCTGTTCTGGATCAGCTGGGTGTGGATGAAAGCGCATCGCGGGCAAATGCATGACGATCCGCTGATTTTTGCGCTCAGAGACAAGGCCAGTCTGATCGCCGGTGTCGCTTTCACTGTCGTGCTAGCCATAGGATCAAGAGGCTGGCAGTGGTGAAGGTGCATTCCTGGGGACGCCTGGGAGATTTTGATCATCAGATGATCCCGCTGTCCGACCGTCATCGCATTGCACCGCAAATGCGATCTGAAGCATCTGGCCTCGCTTTTGGCCTCGCATTTGGTATGGGTCGC
>CAMBJI010000303.1 GCA_945867725.1 Bordetella parapertussis | reverse complement strand
GCTTCAATCGGATCGATATCCTGCTCCAGCTTCACGCACGAGCGACGCGAGACAACCGCATGCTCTGCAAACGCCGACACACCCACATGATGATTCACCACCTGCGAACCCAGATGCAGACGACGCTCGCCTGAAAGCAAAGTACCTTTGCCATTCGATTCAGCTCCCGGCTCGCACAAAGCCGGACGACCTTCCATGCAGGGCATGCAATGCCCGCAACTCGGCACAAAAACCAGCACCACCCGGTCACCGACTTTCAGATCGCTGACACCCTCACCCACTTGCACCACTTGCGCGGAAGCCTCATGACCGAGCGCCATTGGTACGGGTCGTGGGCGTACGCCACTGATGACCGAGAGATCCGAGTGACAAAGGCCTGCTGCGATCATCTTTACAAGAACCTCACCCGGCCCCGGCGCGTCAAGATCGATTTCTTCTATCTTGAGCGGTTTGCTCTGAGCAAAGGGCGCAGGGTTCTCCATCGAATGCAAAACAGCTGCGCGGGTTTTCATGTCAGTCTCCGTGAAATCCTGAAATGATTAAATTGTACGTCCGCCATCGACTGGCATTTCAAGCCCGGTCAGAAACTCGGCAGCATCAGTACCAAGGAATACCGCCGCCGCCGCCATGTCTTTAGGATCGCAGAAACGTCCAAGCGGAATCGTGGAGACAAACTTCGCGCGGTTTTCTGGTGTGTCAGGCACGCCCATGAAATCACTCAGCAACCCCGTCGCGCCCATCACCGGGCACAGCGCATTGACGCGAATCCGATCCGGTGCGAGTTCGACTGCCATGGACTTCGACAGCAGATTGACTGCACCTTTGGATGCGTTGTACCAAGAGAGACCTGGACGCGGACGAATACCCGCGGTCGAGCCTACGTTGAGGATCACACCGCCCTTGCCGCGCTCGCGCATCAACGGAAGTACCGCGTGGGTCATGAAGTAAATCGATTTGACGTTGACATTAAAAACGCGGTCAAAGGTTTTCTCATCCACATTCAGCATCGGCTGGTTCTTGTGCGTGGTACCGGCGTTGTTAATCACGATATCCGGCGCACCAAAGGTATCCACGCATGCCTTGACCATTGCATTCACCGAATCAGCATTCGCCACATCGCAAGCAACGGCTTTTGCATTCGCACCCAGTGCTTTTGCCACACGCTCACCGGCCTCGGCGTTGAGGTCGGCGATGATGATCTTTGCGCCCTCGCGCACATAAGCAGTTGCCATGCCTTCGCCAAAGCCGCTGCCGGCGCCAGTGATGATTGCAACCTTACCCTGAAGCTGTCCCATGATGTCTCCGTGTTCCTGTGAATTTAAGCAAATAACTTAGTTAAACGAATCAATTAGCCGTGATGCAGCACCACAGTCTTGGTCGTGCTGAACTCCTCAAGCGCGAGGAAACCTTTTTCGCGGCCATGACCGCTGCGCTTCATGCCGCCGAAGGGCAGTTCAACACCACCACCCGCACCGTAGCAGTTAATGAACACCTGCCCGCTTTGCAAACGCTGCGCCATACGTTGTTGACGGCTGCCGTTTTCTGTCCAGACACCTGAGACCAAACCGAATTCGGTTGCGTTCGCCAGCCGAACCGCATCTTCTTCATCGCTGAACGGCATTGCAGCCAACACCGGACCAAAGACTTCTTTGCAGGCGAGTTGATGATCGCGCGGCACGGCACCGAACAAAGCGGGCGCAACAAAATAACCTTCAGGCGATACGCCATCAGCCAGCACACCACGTGCGAGTAGCGGCACACCTGAAGCGAACGCTTGATCAATGAACCCTTTGACGCGTGCGAATTGTTTGGCGTTGACGATGGGACCACAATCCAGATCCATCTCCGGTGTACCGACTTTCACTTTTTTGAAGGCTTCGGCAACACGCCCAACGAACGTTTCGTAAATATCCTGCTGTATCAGCAAGCGGCTGCCGGCCGAACAAGTTTGTCCTGCATTCTGCGTGATCGCCTTAACGATAATGGGCACGGCCTTGTCCATGTCCACATCATTGAAGACGATTTGTGGTGACTTGCCGCCGAGTTCCAGCACACAAGGTACGGCATTTTTCGCCGTCGATTCCTGCACCATCACGCCGACTTCGGGCGAACCGGTAAAGGTCGCGAAATTGATTCCCGGATGCGCAGTCAGTGCAGCACCCGCTTCATACCCGTAGCCAGTCACGACATTCAGTGCACCCGGCGGCAAGCCGGCTTCCATCGCAAGCTGCGCCAGTCGTATGCCCGACAAGCAAGCATCTTCGGAAGGCTTAAGCACTGCGGCATTACCCATCGCCAGTGCCGGGGCCAGTGTGCGGCCAAACATCTGCGCCGGATAATTCCAGGGAATGATGTGGGCCGTCACGCCATGCGGCACTCGCACAACTTGCACGTTATAGCCGTTCAGGTAGGGAATCTGCTGACCGTGAATTTTATCGGCAGCACTGCCGTAAAACTCGAAATAGCGCGCAACTGCAATGATGTCGTTGCGCGCCACAGTCATCGGTTTACCTGTATCGCGCGCTTCGATCAGTGCGATCTCTTCTGCATGCTTGATGATCAACTCACCAAACTTCATCAAGATGCGACCCCGCTCGGTGGCCGTCATGCGCCCCCATGCACCATCCAGCGCACGCTGGGCTGCAGCTACGGCCAGATCAATATCCGCTGATGTGCCACGATCAATCGTCGTAAAGGACTTGTTATCGCAGGGGTTGATGACTTCAATGGTTTGCCCGTTAGTGGCAGACCGCCATTGGCCATCAATGAGAATGGTGGACATGCAAAATCTCCTGAAAATCTTTTTGAGTCAATGAAAATGCGACGTGGGTGAGTTGAGGATAACTAAGATCGCGTGAAGGCCAGCGTCAAGGGTGACAGCCATAAAATCGTCATCCCGGCGAAAGCCGGGATCCAGTGTCGTTCGTTCGTTATTTACAATCAGCTTGGATGTTTAATCCGTCAGCATCAGATGCTGCTGGAGAACCAGCTTCGCTGGGCATTTCTCGACTAACCAGCACAAAGCGAGGACACTACCCATCAACCAAA
>CAMBJI010000302.1 GCA_945867725.1 Bordetella parapertussis | reverse complement strand
TAATCTGGTCATCGGTGTCGGCGGCTGCGTTGCCTCTCAAGAGGGTGCAGCAATTATCAAGCGAGCGCCGTATGTCGATGTGGTGTTCGGTCCCCAGACCTTACATCGACTACCCGACCTGCTGCGTGAGCGTCGTACGACTGGCCGTTCGCAAGTCGATATCAGTTTTCCGGAAATTGAGAAATTCGATCATCTACCCCCACCGCGCGTCGAGGGTACCAGTGCATTCATCTCCATCATGGAGGGGTGCAGTAAGTATTGCAGCTACTGCGTCGTTCCCTACACACGCGGTGAGGAAGTCTCCCGACGCTTTGAGGATGTGCTGACCGAAGTGGCACAACTGGCTGATCAGGGTGTGCGTGAAATCACGCTGCTTGGACAAAACGTTAATGCCTATCGCGGTGCGATGGCTGATGGCGAGATTGCCGACTTTGCGCTGCTGATTGAATACATCGCTGAATTCGACGGCATACAACGCATACGCTACGTCACCAGCCACCCAAAGGAATTCACGCAAAGACTGATCGATGTCTATGCGCGCATACCCAAGCTGGTCAACCATCTGTATTTGCCAGCGCAGCATGGTTCGGACAAGATTTTGGCAGCGATGAAGCGTGGCTATACGGTCTTGGAATACAAATCCATCATTCGGCGATTGCGCGAGGTACGGCCCGACATCATTGTGTCTTCCGATTTCATCGTGGGTTTCCCCGGCGAGACGGATGCGGATTTCGAAGCGCTGATGAAACTGGTAGACGATATCGGCTACGACAATAGTTATTCCTTTATTTTCAGCCCAAGACCGGGCACGCCTGCGGCCAATTTGCCGGACGACACGCCACATGCAGTCAAGCTCGAGCGATTGCAGCGCTTACAAAAAGTTATTGCAGACAATACACGTCGCTATTCTGATGCGATGCTCGGTACGGTCCAACGCGTGCTGGTGGAAGGTCCGTCCAAACGAGATCCGCAAGAGATGCAAGGGCGCTCCGAAAATAATCGTGTGGTGAATTTTGACGGTGGGCCGAATGGTGCGCGTCTGACAGGACAGTTCATCGATATCAACATCACGGCCAGCAATCCCTATTCGTTACGCGGCGAACCGGTCATTCGACAATAAGCACATCCCATTGAAAAATTCTTCTGCAGATACGCGGTTTTTTTCACCGCACCCGATCGATAACAACCGGCTGGCTAACCTGTGCGGCCCGGTCGATGAAAATCTGCGCCAGATCGCTGCAGCGCTTGATGTCACCATTTTTAGGCGTGGTGAAAAGTTTATCGCCGATGGCGTGAACGCTGAGCGTGCGGTCGAGATGCTGGAAAAATTTTATGCGCAAGCAGACAAGTCAGTATCGATTGAAGATATTCAGCTGGCGCTTGTGGAGCAGCGCGCATCGCAGGGCGTGAGCAAGGAAAAGTCTGCGATCCTGACGAAAAAAGATCCGGAAGAAACCAGCCAGAGCCCGATACTGAAAACCCGGCGCAGTGATCTACGTGGCAGAACGCCGCATCAGACTCAGTATCTGAAATCTATCCTCGAGCACGACGTGACATTTGGCGTGGGACCAGCAGGCACCGGTAAAACCTATCTGGCCGTTGCCTGCGCTGTTGATGCGCTCGAGCGCGATGCGGTCAAGCGGATTGTGCTGACACGTCCGGCTGTTGAGGCAGGTGAACGACTCGGATTTTTGCCCGGCGATTTGGCGCAGAAAGTCGATCCCTACCTGCGACCGCTCTATGACGCGCTCTATGATCTGCTTGGCTTCGATCGCACGCAAAAAATGTTCGAAAAGCAGGCCATCGAAATCGCACCGCTGGCCTATATGCGCGGACGCACCTTGAATCATGCTTTCATCATTCTGGATGAGGCGCAGAACACAACCCCAGAGCAAATGAAGATGTTCCTCACACGCATAGGCTTTGGCAGCAAAGCGGTGGTGACCGGTGACGTGACCCAGATCGATTTACAGCGTGGTCAGAAAAGTGGCCTGGTGGATGCACTGACGGTATTGTCATCAGTGCGCGGCATTGCTTTCACGCGCTTTACTAGTGCGGACGTGGTGCGTCATCCGCTCGTGGGCCGTATCGTCGATGCCTATGATGCTGCCAGCGCGGCAACGGTCGTAGCGGAAACCTTGCGTGATGGCCGCAAAAAATAAGCTCATGTTATCAGTGCAGTTTGCCGACGATCGCCTCGCGGCTGACTTGCCGCGCGCGCTGCTGCGTCGCTGGGTACAGGCAGCGCTGCTGGGGCCCGCAGAATTGACTTTACGCTTTGTTGATGAAGTCGAAGGTCGTACGCTTAATCGTGACTATCGCGAGAAAGACTACGCGACTAATGTGCTGACCTTCGCGTATGGCGAAACCGAAGAAGCCATCGTGCAGGCTGATATCGTGTTTTGTGTCGACGTGCTGATGCGCGAAGCGGCCGAGCGTCGGATATCGTTGGCACAACATGCGGCGCATTTGGTGGTGCATGGCGTACTGCACGCGCAGGGCTACGACCATGAGGTCGAGGGTGACGCGCAGGAAATGGAAACATTCGAAACCGAGATACTGGCGGGTTTGGGTATACCCGACCCTTATGCGGATACCCCTGATCAGAAAGCCGGGAAGATTACAATTTAACAAAGGTGGCGCGCCCGCTGTTTTACGGTATCCTTGGCTCTTCTCCACTCGGCATCACGCCATATGCAAGACTATCCCCCCGGCAGTTCAACTACCGAAAACAAGCCACACCGCTCATTATTCGAGCGCCTGACCGCGCTGATCTCCCCCGAACCCGAGAATCGCGCCGAACTACTGGAACTGCTGCATGACGCGCAGGAGCGCAATCTGCTCGATGCCGACGCCATGTCCATGATCGAAGGTGTATTCCAGATGTCGGATCTGTCAGTGCGCGACATCATGATTCCGCGATCGCAAATGGATGTGGTCGATATCGCCCGCCCGATCGAAGAATGGATGCCGATGGTGTTGGAAACTGCCCACTCTCGTTTTCCTGCAGTCGATGGCGATCGCGACAAGGTCGTGGGCATTCTTCTGGCCAAAGACCTG
>CAMBJI010000301.1 GCA_945867725.1 Bordetella parapertussis | reverse complement strand
GGGTGACAAAACCAAGATTACCTTGCGTTTCCGGGGTCGTGAAATGGCCCACCAGGAAATCGGTATGCGGATGCTGGAGCGACTCAAGCTCGATCTCGAGCCTTACGGTCAGATAGAACAGTTTCCAAAAATGGAAGGTCGGCAGATGGTGATGGTGCTGTCGCCCAAAAAGAAGAAGTAGTTCGTAGCAAAATTTGGTAGAATCCGCGGTCCCGTTTTCGGATGGGAGTGCAAGATACGGCGGACTCGATTTCGTCGTTTAAAAGAAGCGAGAGCAGGCATCCAAGAGCAGTTTGTTCTGCCACCTGTCATCGTCTAATAAAGGAGCCACCCTCGATCGGGTGGATATTTGTATGCCAAAGATGAAAACCAAGAGCAGCGCGAAGAAGCGTTTTCGCGTTCGCCCGGGCGGTACTGTCAAGCGTGGCCAAGCTTTCAAGCGCCACATTCTGACCAAGAAAACTACCAAGAACAAACGTCAATTGCGCGGTGCGGTCGAGGTCCATGAGACCAATCTGAGTTCCGTACGTGCCATGATGCCTTTCGCCTAACCTCACTCTCAAGTACAGGAGCACACTATGCCAAGAGTCAAGCGTGGGGTCACAGCAAGGGCCCGCCACAAGAAAGTTCTCGATGCCGCTAAAGGCTATCGCGGACGTCGCAGTAAAGTCTATCGTATCGCCAAACAGGCGGTTATGCGTGCCGGTCAATATGCGTATCGTGACCGTCGCAACAAGAAGCGTGTATTCCGCGCACTGTGGATCACCCGTATTAACGCGGCTTCGCGTGAGCATGGTCTGACCTACAGCGTGTTCATTAATGGTTTGAAGCGTTCATCGATCGGTCTCGATCGTAAAGTGCTCGCTGATATGGCTGTTATGGACAAGCCAGCGTTCGCTGCGATCGTCAATCAAGTCAAGGCGACCATCGCTGCGTAATACAGTTTCACCAG
The DNA here is from genome assembly GCA_945867725.1 of Bordetella parapertussis. Taxonomy (GTDB): domain Bacteria; phylum Pseudomonadota; class Gammaproteobacteria; order Burkholderiales; family Burkholderiaceae_D; genus Pernthalerella. The sequence goes on along the minus strand of CAMBJI010000301.1, from coordinate 2,109 downwards.
GCATCGATGATGCGATGCCTGTGCAGTTTCATGGCGGGGCAAAGGTGAACAGCCTGTGCCCCGTTGTCGTTTTCAATGATCTATAGCGTCGATACAGCATGAGCTCTCTGGAACAAATCGTTGTCGCTGCAGAAGCCGATTTTCTTGCTGCCACAGATCCCGCAGCGCTCGAGAATGCCAAGGCAAAGTACCTCGGCAAGACTGGGCAGATTACTGCGCAGATGAAGGGTCTCGGTCAGCTCGATCCGGATGCGCGCCGTACGCAAGGCGCTGTGATCAATCAGGCCAAAGAAAAAATCGAAGCATCGCTCAATGCACGTCGTACCGCGATGGCGGACGCGCAGATGCAGTCACGACTGAATGCGGAAGCGATTGACGTGACCTTGCCAGGACGTGGTCGCAGTGTTGGTGGCATTCATCCAGTGATGCGCAGCTGGCAGCGCGTGAGCGAAATTTTTTCGTCGATTGGCTTTCAGACGGCAGACGGGCCAGAAATTGAAAACGATTGGACTAATTTTTCTGCATTGAATAGCCCGGAAAACCATCCGGCGCGGTCGATGCAAGATACTTTTTATATTGATGCCAAAGACAGCACGGGCAAGCCGCTGCTGCTGCGAACCCATACTAGCCCGATGCAGGTGCGTTATGCGCGTATGCACAAGCCACCGATCAAGGTTATTGCACCGGGTCGTACTTATCGCGTTGACAGTGATGCGACGCACTCACCGATGTTTCATCAGGTTGAAGGTCTGTGGATCGATACTGATATCAGCTTTGCCGATCTGAAAGGCGTGTACCTGAATTTTGTTCAGGCGTTTTTCGAGACGGATGATTTGCAGGTGCGTTTCCGGCCATCGTATTTTCCTTTCACCGAGCCATCCGCCGAGATTGATATCGCGTTTGGCACCGGACCACTGAAAGGCCGCTGGCTTGAAGTCTCTGGTGCCGGGCAAGTGCATCCCACGGTCATTCGCAATATGGGTCTCGATCCTGAGCAGTACATCGGTTTTGCTTTCGGCTCCGGTTTGGAGCGTCTGACGATGCTGCGTTATGGCATCAATGACCTGCGCCTGTTTTACGAAGGCGATCTGCGTTTCCTGAAACAATTCAACTGAGTCCGACGCGATGCAATTTTCTGAATACTGGTTGCGCACTCTGGTGAATCCGGACATCACGTCGGATGCACTGTCGCATTTGCTCACCATGGCTGGGCTAGAGGTCGAGGAAGTCGAACCTGTCGCTCCGCCTTTCACTCATGTTGTTGTGGCGCAGGTGATGTCGGTTGAACGCCATCCGAATGCCGACAGACTCAATGTTTGTCAGGTCGATGCAGGTACCGGTACCTTGCTCAATATCGTGTGTGGTGCGCCAAATGTGCGCCCCGGTTTGAAAGTGCCTTGCGCACTGGCCGGTGCGATGTTGCCACCCGGTGAGGATGGCAAGCCATTTGAAATTCGTGTCGGTAAGCTGCGCGGTGTTGAATCGCAGGGTATGTTGTGTTCGGCGCGTGAGCTTCGCTTGTCGGAGGAGAATACCGGCTTGCTCGAGCTTTCTGACACTGCAACGGTCGGTCAAAACTTCCGCGATTTTTATCAGCTTGATGATCTGAAGTTCACCATCAAGCTCACACCTAATCGTGCCGACTGTTTGTCTGTGATGGGCGTGGCTCGCGAAGTTTCAGCGCTCACCAGTGCGCCACTGACAGCGCCGATTTTTTCTACCGTCAAACCTGATTCCGATGAAGTTCTGCCAGTAAAAATCAGCGCCAAAGATTTGTGTGGGCGGTTTTCCGGTCGCGTGATTCGCGGCTTGAATGCGCATGCAGCGACACCTGAGTGGATGAAGCAACGCCTTGAGCGCAGTGGTCAGCGTTCCATATCGGCGCTGGTGGATATCTCGAATTATGTGATGCTCGAGCTGGGTCGTCCGACGCACGTTTTTGATCTCGACAAAATTCATGGTGGACTGGACGTGCGCTGGGGACGCAAAGGCGAACAGCTAAAGCTTTTGAACGGCAACGCTGTTGAACTCGATGATTGGGTCGGTGTGATTGCTGACGAACAGCAGGTCGAGTCGCTGGCTGGCATCATGGGTGGTGATGCGACTGCC
>CAMBJI010000300.1 GCA_945867725.1 Bordetella parapertussis | reverse complement strand
AGTATTGGCGCCGGCCTTGGGATGTGCAATTTTTTGTTCGAGCATGGCGGCCATGAGGTCAGGCATTGCCCACATCCCTTTGCCGATCTGTGCGCGGCCGCGCAGCCCGCACGACAGACCAGTCAACACATTGCTGCGTTCGTAGGCGGCAAGCCAGGCACTGGACTTCATATCGCCCTTGCGGATCATCGGTCCCGCTTGCATGGCGGTATGCATTTCATCGCCGGTGCGATCGAGAAACCCAGTGTTGATAAATGCTACGCGCGCGGGCGCTTCGTGGATACATGCCTTGAGGTTGACGCTCGTGCGACGTTCTTCGTCCATGATGCCAAGTTTGACCGTATTTGCAGGTAAGCCGAGAATGGCTTCGACCCGACCAAAGAGTTCATTGGCGAAGGCGACTTCTGCGGGACCATGCATTTTGGGCTTCACAATGTACACCGAGCCGGTACGCGAGTTGCCGAAGGCGTGTTCTTTGTTCCGCTTTAAATCATGCAGCGCGATCGTGACGGTCACTACGGCATCCAAAATGCCTTCGAAGATCTCTTTGCCGTTGCCGTCAATAATTGCTGGGTTGGTCATGAGGTGCCCAACGTTGCGCAAAAAGAGCAATGAGCGACCATGCAAAGTAATGACGCCGTCTTTGGCACCTTTCGCGCCTGCCGCTGCCGTGTACTTGCGATCGGCATTGAGGGTCCGGTTAAATGTCTTGCCACCTTTGCTGACGCTTTCGACCAAGGTGCCTTTCAGGATGCCCAGCCAATTGCTGTAGGCCAGCACTTTGTCGTCTGCGTCAACCACTGCAACCGAGTCTTCGAGGTCCAGAATCGTTGAAAGGGCTGCTTCCAGAATAATGTCACTGACACCTGCAGGATCGGTCTGACCGATGCTGGTGGTGCTGTCGATCTGAATGTCGATATGCAGACCATTATTGACGAGCAACACCGCGCTTGAAGCGGAAGCGTCGCCTTGAAAGCCCACAAATTTGTTGCTGTCTGCTAGACCGGTGATTGCGCCATTCTTGAGTGTTGCCGTTAAGGTCCCCGCTTTGACGGCGTAGCGCGTTACGTCGCTGTGCGAGCCTGAAGCAAGCGCGGCAGCTTGATCTAAAAATTTGCGTCCGTACGCGATGACTTTGCCGCCACGCACGGGGTTGTATCCACCGGCGCGTGTTGCACCGCCGTCCTCGGAGATGGCATCCGTGCCATACAGCGCGTCATACAAAGAGCCCCAGCGAGCATTGGCCGCATTCAGTGCATAGCGAGCATTGAGAACCGGCACCACGAGTTGCGGGCCGGCTTGAAGCGCGAGTTCAGCATCGACATTCGTGGTCGTGGCTTTAGCCTTGTCTGGGATGGGAGCGAGATAACCGATCTTTGTCAGAAACGCCTTGTACGCAGGCATGTCCTGAATAGGACCAGGGTGCGCACGATGCCACACATCCATCTCTGTTTGAATCTGATCACGTTCGGCGAGCAATGCTGCATTTTTGGGGCCGAGGTCGTGGACGATTGCGTCAAAGCCTTTCCAAAAATCAGCGCTGGTGACACCAGTGCCCGGGAGAACCTGACGTTCGATGAAATCAAAGAGTGAAGTGGCAACCTGAAGGCGGTGACAAGAAGTGCGAGCAGTCATGCTAGATGAACCTTTGTTAAAGTGACTTGGGAATTAAGCCACCCGTAGTGAATATGGACTGATTATGTCGAGAAAGCTGATTTTACTAAGGAATATTGCTCAATACAGCGGTGCCCACGCTCTCCAAAGGGTTGGACTAATAAGCAAAAGTGGTGAGACCAGAGCGGATTTGTTCAGCAGGGATATCTGAGACCCAGGCCGCAGCGGACGCGGCTAGCAGGGTTTCGAGTATTTGAGGTGATTGTCGTAGATCAGGCGCCAACACATCCAAAGAAAAGACCTCAAGACGTTCCTCGCCAAAAATCAGCGTCACCTGTGAATGTTGAATGGTCACCGCGCGCTTACCGGCAGCAATGTGTTCCCGCAGTGCCTGGTTGTCGGGCGAGGCTGCGTACAGGGTAATCGCCCCATCACAATAATCTGCCATGGCCACGACGTTCTCGTCGGCTGCGTTCAGAATGGCATGGCCTGTCGGCAAAACGACGTCGACTTGCGTTCGAAAGACCTTAATGAGGTCCTCGGCGTTCTCAAAGGCGTGATAGGCGACCTCAGGTCGTTGGTAGTCGACTGAATAAGTGACATTGGTCACAATGCCCACGCTGCAGCGATCGTAGGCAAGTCCTTCTGTCAGAATTTGTATGCCTCGATTTTCAATGACAGCAGCCTCGACCTCTTTGTTGAGCAAGAGTCGTTGTCCTTGTTTCCAGTTCGCGCTGTCGTCCTGGTTTAGCACGCGCTTGCCGACGTAGAGTCCCGTTGTATTCGCCAAGCCAACGCACGCGTTACTTTGCTTGAGCAGATGAAAAACCAGATTGGAAACTTCAGTCGTACCGCTGGATCCCGTGACGCCAATCAGCGGAATACTACCGTTCTCGTCGCCTGGAAAAATATGATCAATGATCGCACGCCCCACGGGTTGCGACGTGCCTTCGGCTGGTTGCAGATGCATGAGCAATCCTGGACCGGCGTTGACTTCTACAATTGCTGCGCCTTGAGCCAGTAATGGCTTAGATATATCTTCGGCAACGAGATCGACACCCGCGATATCCAAGCCCACTGCCTTCGCTGCTAGAGCAGCCATTGCAGCGACTTCCGGGTGCACCTCACTCGTGCAGTCGAAGGCCACGTTACCGTTTCGTTGGATTAATACGTCGCGCCCCGCAGGAATAACACTGTCCGCATCAAAGCCCTGGCGTTTGAGTTCGAGTCGTGCGGCCGAATCAATGCGAATCGGATTGAGCGGTTGTCCTTCGCCTCGTCCACGTCGTGGGTCGGAGTTGATCTGCGATGCAATGAGTTCGGTGACCGTCTGCTTGCCATCGCCTGTGACGCTCGCCATTTGACCTTTGGCTGCCGCGGCAAGCTTGCCACCAACGACCAGTAGCCGATGTTCATTGCCGCGGATAAACCGTTCGACCAACACCCCTGAGCC
>CAMBJI010000299.1 GCA_945867725.1 Bordetella parapertussis | reverse complement strand
CAGTAATGGCCAATCTCTCCTTCGTATGACAGTTTTCGAGACGCGTACAACCGATCAGTTCCAGTGGTTCACGACCGATTACACTAACTGGACGGGCGAATTCAGAAACTTGAAGACGACGCGTAATCGTGGTCTGGAGCTGAGCGCCGTGCAGTACGTCTCTGATTGGGAATTGCGTGCAAGTATGACCGTTCAGGACCCGATTGATCTCAGTACGAATGATCGACTGATACGCCGTCCGAGCATGCTCGGATCATTGGGGGCAGTCACAAAGTTTGATCAGTGGCGTGTCAGCGGCAATGTTTCATATACGGGCAGCCGGGAAGATTACGACGCGACAGGTACCACTACCGTCGATCCGTATTGGCTCATACACCTGACGGCCCGTTACCAGCTCGACAAAAATTTGTCATTCGTTGGTCGTATCGAGAATCTTCTTAACGCGAATTATCAGACGGCATGGGGCTACCAGCAACCAGCGCGAGGTTTGTTCATGGGGATTAACTGGCAGCAGTAATTCAAACACACCATGATCAGCACGCCCCGACAATTAATACGTGATTTGCTCCTGTTATCTGCCGCTGCAGTGATGGCAATTTTCATTGCTGGGTTGTGCGGTGGTGGTGGCTGTTGGATGCCGTCGTCGAACGCCGACATTTTCTGGCAGCTTCGCATGCCACGTGCTCTGTTGGCTTTTGCGGTTGGCGGATCCCTCGCGCTCTCCGGTACATTGATGCAGCTATTGCTGCGCAATCCGCTTGCGGATCCTTATGTGCTCGGTGTGTCCGGAGGCGCAGCCGTCGGTGCGCTTTCAGCAGTGTGGCTCGTGCCTGCTTCGCTTGCTGCATATGGGCTTCATCTTGGTTCGCTGGCGGGCGCTCTGGGTGCTATCGGATTATTGTTTGGTCTTGCATATCCATCAATGAACAGAGCATTCTCCGCGTCCGAAAAGGGTAGCAGTGACGTGCGACTGATACTCACCGGTGTCATGCTTTCTGCGGGGTTCGGTGCGTTGATTAGCTTGCTGTTCACTATGTCTGATGATAAAAATTTTCGCGGGATATTCTTCTGGCTGATGGGCAATCTTGATGCAAACGAGGTGATGTGGCCAATCTGGCTGGTGTTGTTGCTTGCCCTTGTCTGGTCCGTTCGTCATGCAGCTGCATTGAATGTACTTGCTCAGGGTGAGTTGAATGCGCACCTGCTAGGTTTGCCCGTCAAGCGCTTGCGAACGATGACCTTGCTGACAGCGTCGGTCACGGCTGCAGTGGCCGTATCAGCGGCAGGCACGATTGGTTTTGTCGGTCTGGTTGTGCCGCATGCGTTGAGGCTGTTGTACGGTAATGATCACCGGCGCTTGTTACCTGCATCAGTACTATTGGGAGGAGCAGTACTCTGTCTGGCCGATCTCGTAGCGCGTAGCCTTTTAGCTCCGGTGCAGTTGCCTGTTGGCGTTGTTACCTCCTTGGTTGGCGTACCCGTGTTTCTGTGGTTGCTGGGGCGGACCCGCTGATGTTAAACGCTCGAAATCTCTCTGTTGCATTGGGACGACGCACGCTAATTGATTCGCTCAATTGGCAGGTGCATCAGGGCGAATTCTGGTGCGTACTGGGACGTAACGGTGCTGGTAAGACCACCTTGCTTCATACTCTGGCCGGCGTCATTCCTGCTGCCTTTGGCGAGGTAAGGCTTCATAATGAGCCGCTACAACGCATTGAATCCTATCTGCTTGCGCGTCACCGTGGGCTGATGCCGCAGGTGCAGTCAGATAGTTTTGGTAACTCGGTATTTGATACCGTTGTGATTGCCCGTCTGCCACATCGCAGCGGTGCTTTTTGGAATAGCCCGGAAGATGTCGATGCGGTCAAGAACGCGCTCATGCGCGTAGGGCTTGCCGATCGCATGGGTGATTCCGCTGCACGCTTGTCCGGTGGCGAGCGTCAGCGCGTCGCGCTGGCAGCGCTGCTAGTCCAAGCACCTGAGCTCATGCTGCTTGATGAGCCTGTGTCGCATCAGGACGTAGCGCAGCAATTGCAGGTCATGCAGCTATTGCGTGAACTCTCGGCCAATCACGCGGTGATTTCCAGCTGCCACGACATCAATCTAGCGCGACGCTTTGCGACCCACGCGCTGGTGCTGGGTGAGGGGCAACATTGGTTGGGGTCGGTCGATGACATCTTGGTACCAGAAACATTAAGCTTGGCGTTCGGATGCGACTTCATGCAGCAGGGCGATTGTCTGGTCCCGCTTTAAGCTTTCGGTACTAGGGCTGGATAACGATATTGGTGTGATCTCAGAAGACCGGATTTACCCCTGAAGTTTGGCTCAAGTTTTATGCCAGAGCACCATCTGTGTACACCGAAATAGCGCGATAGTTTTTCCAGCGGCGCTGACCGTTGCATCCCACACTTGCGTTGTGCGACCTAGATGAACGGGGGTGGCGATGCAATCTACTCTGCCTTCGCGTGCGGTACCTAAAAAATTACTCTTCAGCTCAATCGTGGTGAAGCTGTTTGCACCTTCCGGCAGATTGATCATGCATCCATAGCCACAAGCGGTATCTGCCAGCATGATGAGGGATGCTGCATGCAGATAGCCATTAGGTGCGAGATGATGGGGCTTGATGTCGAAGCCGGCATGGATTGATTGAGTAGTCGCAGAAACGATATCGAATCCTAGTAACTCAGGCAGCGTGCCGCGTTGACGCTCATGTAATTCGTTGATTGATATTTTTGTCATGGCTGTCTCCTGAAATGAATTGCTGGCTGTGCTATCGATTGATGCTTAGGGTGATGCAGGTTGTTGGGGCTTGCGTACGGTGTCAATCTGTTCGCACAGATCGGCAATGGCGGCCAGCATTCGCGGCGTGGGGCGATTCAGCAGCTTGCCATTCGCCTTGAAGAGATGCTGTTGACGCACCGCTTTGAGCGACGTGAGATTTTTCCAGCGATCGAATCCGCCGGATTCATCACTGATCAGAATTGCATCCGGATTGGCTGAAGCGACTGCTTCTCTGCTGACTGTGGGCGCAAGCTGAGGCAGTCCGCCGAATACATTGGTGGCGCCGCA
>CAMBJI010000298.1 GCA_945867725.1 Bordetella parapertussis | reverse complement strand
CTCTACATTGACCGGAGTACCGCCGAAAAATCAGGTCCCAGAATGGTGCTGATGTGGCATATCGCCGATTACGCCACGCCACAAGATATACAAGGTAAGCCTTTCAAGTCCATCAAGTTCCGCCAGGACTACAACTGCGACAAAGGCCTGTTCCGCGACATGCTGCGCTCATGGCACAGGGAAGGAATGGGTAACAGCATCACCGTGAGCTGGACGCATGGCCCGTGGGGATGGACTGCACCTGAGGCCGGCAGTGCCGATGAGGCACTGGTTCGTGCTGCCTGCAGCGGTCGATAAAGGATTTAAAGCGACTGTACAAAGGCAATCAAATCTTCACGCTCGCGTTTGGAGAATTTTGTAAAAACATCCCGCGAAACACTGGCCTCACCGCCGTGCCATACGATCGCTTCAAGTAAGTTGCGTGCGCGACCATCATGCAGGAAGCTGGTGCTGCCATTGACTTGTTTGGACAAGCCTATGCCCCACAAAGGTGGTGTGCGCCAGTCAGCACCCGTAGCACGGAAATCAGGCCGGCCATCAGCGAGACCCGGCCCCATGTCGTGCAAGAGCAAATCGGTATAAGGCCGGATAGTACGGTCTGCGAGCGCGGGTAGCGCATCAAACTTGCCCGTCCTAAGTTCGGGCACATGGCATTGCGAACATCTGGCGGTGTCGAAGAGTTTTTCGCCGCGCTTGACGGTTGGCTTGTCGCGATTGCGAGGCGCCGGTGCATCCAGCGACAAAGTCCAGAACGTCAGCGGTTCCCAAAGTTCATGACGCAGTTCGGCTTTACCGCTGAATTTTTCAGTCAGACATTCCTTTTGTACCGGCGGGCAATTCTGCTCGGGATACAGCGGCGAGGTGATGCCTATGTCTGCGAGAAATGCATTCGCAATCTGTTGTTTGATGCTGGGCTGATTGGCTTTCCAGCCAAAGCGGCCAATTGAAGTTTTGTCATTGATATCGTCACGCACGTAATTGGGCCGGCCATTAAGACCCTGCGATTTTTGCAATTCAGCCAGCGCCAGAATATCGCTCTCGCTCACCGCCTCCAGATAGCCCAATCCAAAAATCGGCTGTGAATTCCGCAACGACATCATCACACCATCGGCCAAGGGGCCGAAATTAAGGTGCTTGATCTCGACCACAGGCTTACGCAACTCCACGGTCGAACCATCAGCAAAACGAAAACTTTGCTTTTCCCAGCGCACATGGACTTCGCCCTCACCGGCTCTTGCCGACTTGTCCTTGCGCTGCACGGTATCAAACGACTGAATCTGCAACCCATAGTGCGGATCCGGATTGGGCGAGCCATAAGGCCCCTCGCCCGGAATCGACAAGCGCAGGGATTGAATGAACAAGGGACCACCGTCGGTATCGAGCGACTTGCCTCGCCCAGCTTGCACATGACAGGACACACAGGAAGTCGCAAGAAAGCTCGGTCCCAGTCCCCACTCACCACCGCCGGGTCCGGGACGGGACAAGTCCCACCATTGGGAGATCACGTCATTGGGCACAGCCAGCCAGAAGGTGTTGAAGACTTTCTCGCCGTCGCGGAAGCGCTTTTTTTGCTCTGGCTGCAATCCCGGCACGGGCTGCAGATACGAGGCGTGGATGACAACCGCTTGAGGCGGTGGGGGCAAGTTTTCCGTGATAGCGGTGAGTTGTACCCCACACAGCAATACGAGAATCAGGCCATTGACGATATTTTTCATTATTGTTATCCCACACATCAAACCAACGTACCCAGTTAGTCCGACCGCGGCGCTGGGAGCGATTGCCTGGTCGGCTGGCACAGCAAAGGTAAAGTACGACCTATGCCGCAGACGAACTTATTGTAGCCATTTTTTGCGATTGGTCTATTTTCGCTGTCCTAGCAGATGCGCTACCTGATGCGCTACCTGATGCACTATCCGGTGCACTATACGGTGCACTATACGGTGCATTATCCGGGGCAGCGTGAGGCGGCCACTGCAATGTCAGCGATCTTGGTTTTGAACGAGTGCGAAAAACTGATCGACCGGTAAAGCAGGACTGAACAGATATCCCTGGTACAGAGCGCAGCCGTGAAGATGCAGAAAATCTTTTTGTTCTTCCGTCTCCAGACCCTCGGCGATGACCTCAAGTCCTAGGCTATGCGCCATACCGATAATAGTTTTCACCACGATCTGATCACCCGGCCGGGACAGCATATTGGATACGAAGGATTGATCGATCTTGAGCTGATCAAGCGGTAATTGAATCAAACTAGAGAGCGATGAATAGCCTGTACCAAAATCATCCAAAGAAAACTGCACACCCAGCTCCCTGATTTTTTCCATTTTTGCGCGCGTCTCGTCGATGCTGTGCATCATGCTCTCGGTGAGTTCGAACTTGATACGCGCTGGATTAATGCCGCTTTCAACGATAACGCGGGTGACTTCATCAACAAAACCCATCTGTTTGAACTGGGCGGCACTGACATTGATGGCAATCTGAATGTCTTTCATAAGAGGGTCAGCATCCCAGAGCCGGATTTGCCTGCACGCGTCGATGAGTACCCACAGTCCTATCGATAAAATGAGTCCTGATTCCTCGGCAATATGAATAAAGTCTTTCGGACCAATGAGGCCACGCGTCGGATGCCACCAGCGCAGCAAGGCCTCGGCCGAGACAATACGACCATCGAATTCACATTGCGGCTGAAAGAACAATGCCAGCTCATTGCGCCGCGTCGCCTGACCAAGCTCCTGCTCGAGATTACGGTAGGCCGAAATCGCTTCTTTCATCGCCGGGTCGAAAACACACATGGAATTTCTACCCCTGCGCTTGGCCTGATACATCGCCATATCCGCCTGCTGAAGCACATCCGATTCCCGCTCAGTGTGACTGAACAGGCTGATACCAATGCTCGCGCTGCAATTGAAGATGAAGCCATCTAACTTGTAGGGCTGAGCGAGGCGAGCAAGGATTTCTTTACCCACCAGCGTCGCCTGATGCGTTGCCTCAACAGGATCAGCGACCAGCGCGCTGAGCAGGACAACAAATTCATCGCCGCCCACCCGAGCAACGATGTCACTACCTCGAACGGCATGACGC
>CAMBJI010000297.1 GCA_945867725.1 Bordetella parapertussis | reverse complement strand
GGGATGCAGCTGAGATAGATCGGCGTGCAGCGTTTGTCGTGCTGCGCCAAAGTCGATGAGGATGGGTGTGCCGTCCGAACGCAGATAAATGTTGGCGGGTTTAAGGTCTAGGTGGAGCAATTTATGCGTGTGAACTTCGCGCAAAGCATCCATGACTTGCGCGAACATGCGACGCAGCGTGGGCTCGGTAATCAGCGGCTTGTCGCCCTTCTTTTTGCGACGGCCAATATGGTCCTGCAAAGACCGTCCTTGCTCATAGCCCATGACCAAATACACAGTGTCATTTGCACGAAAGAAATTCAATACCCGCACAACGTGGGGGTGGACGATAGACGCCAGCGCCCTGCCCTCGTCAAAAAAACATTTCAGGCCGATGCGATACAACTCAACATGCTCGGCAGCAACCGTGGGCTGAAGCTCGCCAGCCTCACGGCGCGCCAGTGCCGCCGGCATGTATTCCTTGACGGCGACCGAATGGCCATCTTTGTCCTCTGCGAGATACACAATGCTGAAGCCGCCGACGGCGATCTTCTTTACAATGCGATATCCGCCGATTTCTATTCCATCCGGCAATGCTGCGTTGGTTTGAACGGCCATCTCTACAAATACTCCATCATTTTCCCGGCTCGGGATTGTGTGGATTAATTAGCTTTTTGTAAAGCCAGACAGGAAACTTATTTTGACTATTAGCAGTATGACCGGGTATGCCATCATCAAGCGCGAAAGCGATGCAGGCACGCTGACAATCGAACTTAAAAGCGTTAATTCACGCTTTCTCGATCTCCAATTCCGCATTAACGACGAACTTCGCTCACTCGAGCCCCTACTGCGGGAAGCTATCATGGCCCGCGCCGCCCGGGGTAAAGTCGAATGCAGGCTGTCTTTTGGTCGTAAGGAACAATCCGAGAACAGTCTCGCGGTCAATGAAGCATTGCTTGCTGCGCTGAATACAGCACAGCACAACGTGCTCGCCAAATTCAACGAAGCACGCCCGATGTCGGTCAATGAATTACTGCGCTGGCCCGGCGTATTATCGGAATCGGAACTGGGTCAGGATTCGCTCCAAGCGGATGTGCAGGCTGCGCTCAAGGACACGCTGGATGCGTTTGTGATCTCGCGGCAGCGTGAAGGCGCAGCGCTAGAGACGATGCTGCTCTCGCGCATCGACGATATCGAACAGATCGTCGCCCGTATTACACCGCTGGTGCCTGAGGCGGTAGAGCTGTTTCGCCAGAAGGCCATCGATCGGATGCAGGAAGCCCTGGGGCAAGCAGTGGGTGACGGCAGCACCTTGCCAACCGATCTGCAAGATCGCATCAGGCAGGAAGTGACCCTCTATGGCATACGCGTGGATGTGGCTGAAGAGCTCACGCGCCTGTCGGGACATCTGACCGAGACGCGCGCGATTCTCAAAAAAGGCGGTCAGGTTGGCAAGCGTCTGGATTTCATGATGCAAGAGCTCAACCGCGAAGCGAATACAATGGGCTCGAAAGCAGCCGTCAAGGAATTGTCCGAGGCATCGATGCAAATGAAACTGCTGATTGAACAAATGCGTGAGCAAGTACAAAATCTTGAGTAACAAAGCCTTGAACAAGAAAGCCTTGAACAAAAAAGCCTTGAATAAGAAAACCTTGAATAAGTGTGGCCCTGTCGGGTACTGAAAACACCGCCATTTAGACCAACGTCCTCATGTCCAAAACCTTCGCACACGCTGGCAGCCTGTTTGTGGTGTCTGCACCTTCCGGTGCCGGCAAATCATCGCTGGTCAGGGAGCTGATGGCCCGAGATAGCGCTCTGCATCTCTCGGTTTCTTTTACGACCCGCGCGCCGCGTCCGGGCGAGTTACATGGACGCGAATATTTTTTCGTGAGCGAAACTGAATTTCTGGAACGAGAGCGTAACGGAGAATTCCTGGAATCTGCGAAAGTACACGGTAATTTTTACGGCACATCACGCCTCGTGATTGAAGAAAACATGCAGGCCGACAAAGATGTACTGCTTGAAATTGATTGGCAAGGGGCGCAACAGGTACGTCAATACTTCCCCGACGCGGTGGGTATTTTTATTTTGCCGCCGTCAATTGCCGCACTCGAAGAAAGACTGCGCGCGCGCGGTCAGGATGCAGAAGATGTCATTGCTCGCCGCATACAGGCTGCAGAGGGAGAGATTGCCCACGCTCCTGAATTCGACTATGTTATTATCAACGCAGATTTTGCTGTCGCTTCGTCCGAACTGACAGCTATCGTAGAGGCCTCAAGGCGCAGATTCTCTCAGCAGGCCTCGCGCAACAGCACTCTGTTCGCCGACTATGGCATTCACGTTCAATTGAAATAAAGTCCCATCTCAGGAGATTGCATGGCACGCATTACTGTCGAAGATTGTCTCAAAAGAATTCCTAACCGCTTCCAGCTCACACTGGCAGCAACTTATCGCGCTCGTCAAATCCTTCAGGGCCACACTCCCAAGGTTGATAGCGATGACAAAGCAACCGTCATTGCACTGCGTGAAATTGCCGCAGGCCATGTCGGTATTGAAATGCTCAAGAAAGTGCCAAGCTAATTAACTGTCACAAGACCACCTCGGGGCGGCCAGCAGAATGAATCCGGTTTTCACCGATACCCCTGCCACTTCCGCCCGCCGGAAGTCCCCATCTGCTGCGCCCACGAAAGATTCAACTGACGAAACCGCCCCTGTTGCTGGGGTGGCCTCCGTCACCCAGCTGATCAATCGGCTGTCCGAGTATCTGAACCCATCTGAACTGAAAAAAATCAAGGAAGCCTACCGCTTCTCTGATGAAATGCATCTGGGTCAGATGCGCAAGTCTGGCGAGCCGTATATTTCGCATCCCATCGCCGTGGCCGAAATCTGTGCTGATTGGAAGCTAGACGCGCAGGCCATCATGGCGGCGCTGCTCCACGACGTGATGGAAGATCAGGACGTCAAGAAAGATGAACTGATCGAGCGCTTTGGCGCCCCGGTCGCAGCACTGGTTGATGGCCTGTCCAAACTCGACAAGATCGAATTCCAAAGCCAGATCGAGCAACAAGCCGAGAATTTCCGCAAGATGCTGCTGGCCATGG
>CAMBJI010000296.1 GCA_945867725.1 Bordetella parapertussis | reverse complement strand
GATATTCGTCTTTTCGTTAACATCGCCGAGGCCAATAGCCTCACTCGCGGTGCAGAGCGCTCCCATATGTCACTGCCCGCAGCGTCCATACGCATCAAAAATCTGGAAGAGGGACTGGGCGTGAAACTGCTGTACCGCACCAGTCAGGGCGTTACGCTGACGCCACCCGGTCAGGCCTTCATGCATCACGCGCGGCTGGTATTGCAGCAGCTGACGGATCTGCGCGGTGATCTGGCCGAATATGTGAATGGTTCACGCGGTCATGTGCGCATGCTCGCCAACACGACCTCCATGGCAGAGTTCCTGCCGGCCTTGCTACCGCGATTTCTCGCCTCGCATCCGGATGTGAACATCGATCTCAAGGAAAGACTTTCCAATGAGATCGTGCGTGCTGTGTCGGAAGGCAAGGTCGAAATCGGTATCGTGGCGGGTAATGTTCGCACCGAGGGTCTGGAAGCGATTCCTTTTCGCGAAGACCGATTGGTGTTGGTCACGGCAGAGTCACATGAGCTGGCTGGGCGCGAGCGTATCGAATTCAGCGAGGCACTGGCGCATGATTTTGTTGGGATGCTGGAGGCCAGCGCGATCCACACTTTCCTGGCTCAGGCTGCCAATGAACTGAATCAGCAGATCAAAATTCGTATTCAAGTCGGCAACTTTGAAGCGGCCTGCCGGATGATTGAATCCAATGTCGGTATCGGCGTGGTCCCATTCTCCGCCGCCAGCCGGCATGCGCGCAGCATGCGGATCAAGACGGTTGAATTGTCCGATGAATGGGCCGTCCGCAAGCTGCAGGTCTGCGTGCGCAGCATGCAATCGCTGCCGGCATTCGCGCGCGAGTTGGTTGAGTTGCTGGTGGCTGAAGCGCACGAAGTTGTCTGAGACGGGACCGGGAATTCATTCCGGGACCTTGGCCGGTTAGTTGAGGGGCAAGGTGGGAAATTCGAACGTCGCTGGATCCCGGCATGCGCCGGGATGACATTTAAAAAGCTAATGACCGAAATATCGTCATCACTTGCAGGTGATGACCGCTGCGTGAGCGGGTCGCATGCGATCCGAATTCCCCACTCGCTCCCGGCGAAAGGTGTAGTGGGGGTTTCAGACCGCACGCGGTCTGCCCTCGGAACGGCCATGGCGTATTCGCCATGGCGCGCCCTGCAAGGGGGGATCCAGCGTCTTTTCGTATCAATCTTAATCCGCATTTAATTGCGAACCAGCGAAGCTGCACGACGAAAAAATCAAAAAATCAAGGAGTTGGCGCTGTTTTCTCAACCGCAATGGTGTGTGGCGTGATCCAAGTCCTGCTTCCTTAAGTCGCCTCTAAGCGGCGCTTCCAAATTTCTGAATTGTTGGGCCTTGTCGGATAGGTCAGACTCCGAGGGCTGAGAGTATCTAAATGTTGGATACTCTCAGCCCTCTAGTAAGCCACCCCAAGGAAAGCCCATGTCCCACGCCAGCGACGCTCATCAAGATATTCGGGATGCCATTCGCGCATTGTGCGAGCAATTCCCTGCCGAGTATTTTCGCCAGATTGACGAAGAACGTGGCTATCCAGAAGCCTTTGTCGACGCGCTGACGCAAGCGGGCTGGCTGGCGGCGCTGATTCCTCAGGCCTATGGCGGATCAGGGCTAGGCATGGTTGAGGCCTCGGTGATCATGGAAGAAATCAATCGTGCCGGCGGCAATTCTGGCGCCTGTCACGGGCAGATGTACAACATGGGTACCTTGCTGCGGCATGGCTCGACAGCCCAAAAAGATTTTTACCTACCTAAAATCGCCAAAGGTGAGTTGCGGTTGCAGTCAATGGGCGTAACTGAACCGACCACCGGCACCGACACCACCAAAATCAAAACCACCGCAGTCCGCAAGGGCGATCGCTATGTGGTCAATGGTCAGAAGGTGTGGATCTCGCGCGTACAACATTCCGATCTCATGATTCTTTTGGCGCGCACGACGCCGCTGGCTGAGGTGACAAAAAAATCCGAAGGGATGTCCATTTTCATTGTTGATTTGCGCGATGCAATCGGCCATGGCATGGCGGTGCGACCCATCCGCAACATGGTCAATCACGAAACTAATGAGCTCTTTTTTGAAAACCTTGAAATACCGGTCGAGAATCTCATCGGTGAAGAAGGCAAGGGCTTCAAATACATTCTCGATGGTCTGAATGCCGAGCGCGCGCTGATCGCTGCCGAGTGTATTGGTGATGGCTTCTGGTTCATCGACAAGGTTACCAAATACGCTAATGAGCGCATCGTCTTTGGTCGACCCATCTCACAAAATCAGGGCGTGCAATTTCCGATCGCAAAAGCCTATGTCAATCTTGAAGCGGCGAGCCTGATGCGCTACAAGGCGTGCGAACTGTTTGATGCAGGCAAGCCCTGCGGCGCTGAGGCGAATATGGCGAAGATGCTGGCCGCCGATGCCTCTTGGGAAGCGGCGAATGCTTGTTTGCAGTTTCACGGTGGTTTCGGCTTTGCGTCTGAATACGATGTGGAGCGCAAGTTCCGTGAGACCCGCCTTTATCAGGTCGCGCCGATTTCGACCAATCTGATTCTGTCGTATGTTGCCGAGCATGTGCTTGGCATGCCGCGCTCCTTTTAAGAGACTTTGATGAAAGCTACCATCACTCCGAGTCAGCAGCTGGCCGAGTTTGCCGCGAACCTTCAGTTCAGCGATATTCCAGAAGCGGTGGTACGTCGCGCGGAAGATTTGCTACTCGATTGGTTTGGCTCTGCGCTTGCGGGCAAGGTCGGGCGACCCGTGCAGGTCATTGAAGCGATTGCAAGCGAGATGGGGCCACAGGAAGGTCGTGCCGAAGTATTGATCTCGCGTCGCATGACCTCGCCTTTGTTTGCTGCGATGGTGAACGGTGCTTCATCGCATTATGCTGAGCAGGATGATGTGCATAACGGCTCCGTGTTTCATCCAGCCGCCGTTGTGTTTCCAGCAGCGCTGGCGATTGCGCAGGACCGCGGATGTAGTGGTCAGGATCTGATTACTGCATCGGTGGCGGGCTATGAAGCCGGTACACGCATCGGTGAATTTCTCGGACGTTCGCATTACCGGATTTTTCACACCACAGG
>CAMBJI010000295.1 GCA_945867725.1 Bordetella parapertussis | reverse complement strand
CCTCACGTGCGCGAAAAACTGCAAGCAGGCTTAAAAGGGAAAAGCTGATGGCTGCCGCCATCAAAGACGGGCAGTACGCTACGCTGCCCAATGGCACGCGACTGCATTACGCTACCGCTGGTGAGGCAGGGCGCCCTTTGCTGTTGTTCTTGCACGGGTTTCCCGAATTCTGGTTTGCATGGAATGAGCAGTTGGCAGAATTCGGTCAGGATTATTTTGCAGTAGCGCCGGATCTTCGGGGCTTTAATCTGTCGGATATGCCAGCGGATGTCGCCGCCTACAAACCTCGATTGATCATGCAAGACATCACCCAGTTCATCACGCAGCTGGGGTATGCCGATTGCATCATGGTGGCCCACGATTGGGGTGGTGCTGTCGCGTGGAATATCGCGATTACGCATCCCGATTTCATCAGCAAACTCATCGTCATTAATGCAACGCATCCCTACCCATTCGCTATGGGTCTGGTGAATGATCCCGCACAACAAGCGGCCAGTACGTACATGAACTGGCTACGCAACCCGGGCTCGGAACAGGCGCTTGCAAAAGATAATTTTCGTGTGATGGAGCAGTTCATGCTCGGCATGGGCGAACAACCCGAATGGTTCGATGACGCCATTCGTGAACGCTATCATGCGTGCTGGGCTCGTGGCTTGACTGGTGGGGTGAACTACTACCGCGCCTCGCCGCTGCATCCCCCCACGCCTGAGGATGCGGGCGCAGCCCGTTTGTCTCTGGACCCTGCAAATTTCCATGTGCGGGTGCCGGTACGCGTGATCTGGGGCGAGAAAGACAAAGCATTGCTGCCCAGCTTGCTGGATGGCCTGCATGATTTTGTAGATGATTTGAAGATCGAACGTCTGCCCAACGCCAGTCATTGGGTTGTGCATGAATATCCGGCCGCCATCAACGAGTATCTGCATCGTTTTCTGAGTGAGTGAGTTTCTATGGCACGCGAGGATTTTTCTTTTGTTCACACGCTGCGCGTTCGCTGGTCCGAAGTGGATATGCAAGACATTGTCTTCAATGGTAATTATTTGAATTACTTTGATGTTGCCTTTACCGAGTACTGGCGCGCGACCGGATTACCCGATGTAATTGCGCAGTCCGAAGCAGGATTGGAGCTGTTCGCCCGCAAGTCTGTGGTGGAGTATCACGCGCCGTCGCGCTTTGATGATTTGCTGGATATTGGGGTTCGATGCGCAGAACTCGGTCGCAGCTCATTGCGCTTCGTGCTCGAGATCCATCGCGGTGATGAGCACCTGATTTCTGGTGAAGTTTTATATGTCCACGCCAATAGCCGGGTGCTCAAAAGCGAACCAGTACCGGCCCTCTGGCGCGACGTATTGACCGGCTTCGAAAAGGCTCACGCTGTTCTGACATGAACACCCGGATTGTCACCGGCGACTGGAATGATGTGCGTGAGGATGCGCAGCGACTGCGCATTGAAGTCTTTGTCATTGAGCAGGGCGTACCCATCGAACTTGAATGGGACGAGGGTGACGAGGTCAGTATCCACGCTGTGGCTTATGACGAATCGGGACAAGCAGTCGCCACCGGACGTCTGCTGCCGGATGGCCATATTGGGCGCATGGCCGTGCTGCAGTCGGCAAGAGGCAATGGCATAGGCAGTCAGGTGTTGAAAACTTTGCTCGCCGAGGCCACACGTGAGGGGCATGCCGAGCTGGTTTTACACGCCCAGTTACATGCCTGGGGCTTTTATGAACGTCACGGCTTTGTGGGCGAGGGCGAAGAATTCATGGAGGCTGGTATTGCGCATAGGCGCATGCGGATCAAACTGCCGTGAACTGCGCTTAATTGACGTTAGCGAATGACTTTTTCCACGAGCTGAGAATCACCGCTGGCGTGTACACGCAAGAGCGTCGACGCTCGCGTGCCATACGCTGGAGATTCAATGCAAATCGGTGAAAGCAACCTTTCCCATTCGAGGCTGACCCCGGTATCCGGCAATCTGCTGTCATTCGCGCGCGTAGTGTCTGCGAGCATTTCAAAGTAGGCATCATCAGGTGCTGCCTGACAAAGCAGGCTGGCAAACTGAGCCTTGGCACGCAAGACCTTGGGCCAGGGCGAATCCAGTTCGCCGTTGGATAACCCATAAATACCCGGCTCGAGCGCACGCTCTGGCTCGGCAGCGTGATTCGAAAACCAGTAAGCCGATGTCGCATCACCCACGAGCAGATTGAATCCGTTGTAGTCAGCCGCTGTTTCATGCAGCGTTTGTAAATAATCCGCCGCCTCTAGATCGCCGCGCAAATAATTGGCAACTAGTTCGCCCCGAGAACGGGCGTCTGTGCGCCCGGCGCTTCCGTTGCGGATGTTGGTCAAGGCCGCGAAGCGCCCCCGTTTATTGGTGCCTAACCAAGTACCGCCCGCCTTCAGATCGCGACCTGCATAGATGTTTGGGGCATCTTCCCACCAGCTTGCGGGTTGCGTAGGGCGCTCAAAAAACTCATCTCGATTGGCTGCCATCACCAACGGACATTGCGGAATGAGCTTCCATGCAAAAACGATCAGGCACATGGGGGAATGTCGATAAAAAATTCAATGTGACGCCCACCTTCGATTAGCGCCAGCAAGGCCGCATCATGAACGGCAGACTCAAGAGCGGCGGGAAAATCTTCGGGAATCTGACCGTAAATCTCCATCCAGGTTTCACAGCCATCTTTGAGCTCAGGTCGACGCTTGAGTGCGGTAGCCACGGGCCAATGTTCATGCAATGCGGCCTGCATAGCCATGACTTTCTTTTGCATCTTTGTTGCGTGCTCTACCGGTACCCGATAGTAAACAAACAGATCCGTGCTCATTCAGGATCTTTGATCACGTAAGGCATTTCAGAAAACTGCAGCAGTTCGCCGTCTGCTGCGCCCAAATGTACCGGCGTTTGCGCCGCATCAAGCTTGATTTCTACGAGCAAGTCCCAGTCACCCTCTGGATTTTTTTCGGCATTGACCACCAGACCGCAGGGCTGGCCAGGATCCGCTTCTGAAAAAACTTCCATACCTGCGGTTACAAGAACTGCCTGCGTGGTCGCCAGCAGCGTACGACGCTTGAGTTTTCCCAAGTACTGAC
>CAMBJI010000294.1 GCA_945867725.1 Bordetella parapertussis | reverse complement strand
CATCCGAGGCGCATCATCAGGCGCATTGGGATCAACCAGACCATCAACAACTTCGTCGATTTTGGCTTCGTCTTTGCTGATACGGTCTGCCATGGCCAGAATTTCAGAGATCGTCACCGGGCATGCCGAAATCGCCTGAATCATGTCTTTCAGACCGCCTTCGATCCGCTTGGCGATTTCAATTTCGCCCTCACGGGTAAGCAGTTCGACCGAACCCATTTCACGCATGTACATACGCACGGGGTCGGTGGTTCGACCAAAGTCGGAATCCACAGTCTGCAGTGCCGCTTCGGCAGCCGCATCTGCATCATCATCGGTGGCCACATTGGCCACGTTATCCGACAATAGCAAGGCCTCGGCATCCGGCGCGTGCTCATAGACTGCGATACCCATGTCATTGAAGGTACTGATAATGCCTTCGATGGCTTCGGGATCAACAATGTTTTCCGGCAGGTGATCGTTGATCTCAGCGTTCGTCAGGAAGCCGCGATCCTTGCCCAGCTTGATCAGGGTCTTGAGCTTCTGGCGGCGACGCTCAATTTCTTCTTCGCTCGCCTCGGAGTCGGCAGCGAATGCGTCTTTGAGGAACTGCTTTTCCTTGGCCTTGCGGTCACGGGCGCGCGCCTTGTCGGCGGCTTTGATTTCCGCACGTTCCACGGCATTGAGCGCTGCAATTTCCTCATTCTCAGGCTGAAAATCACGTGGCTTGCGGCCGCGACGGCCGGGCACCTTGATGCCGGGGAGGATATAGCCAGAGGTATCAATAGCTGCCAATGCGGCAGCGTCGGTCGTTTGCTTGACCGACATGATCTGGTGATCGGTCTTCGCTACTTCTTTCGGCTCGACTGCTACTTTTTTCGCTACGACTTTTGCTTCAGGTTTCCGATTCGTCAAAACAGTTTTCTTCGCAGGTACTTTGGGCGTGACGGCGGGTTTGGCTACAGCCTTGGACGCCGACTTCGCCCCGGTTTTGCTGGGAACGGCAGCCGCCTTTACAGGCTTCTTGGGTGCCGGCTTGGCAGGGAGCTTGCTGGCTTTTGAGACAGCTTTAGGGGCTGGTTTGTTCGCAGTCTTTTTTGCAGCTGCCGGTTTCGGCTTAGCTGCCGGCTTCGCCGCGACCTTGGATGCGGCTTTGGTCGCAGGCTTTGGCGCGGGTTTGGATGCCGGTTTAGCAGCAGCCTTGGTCGCCGGTTTGGCCGCCGGTTTGGCAACTACCTTGCGCGCCACGGTCTTCGAAGCGGACTTCACAGACTTGCTGGCCACGGCAGTTGCCGTGCGCTTTTTGGCAGGCTGAGCTGCCTTGGATTTGGTTGCAGAGGTTTTAACGGGTTTTTTATTTGTCGCCATGGGTCTATCCACCATTGGGAATTGCCGATGCTGCAATGGGAACTGGAGTGCGGTAAAGGCCGATTATTTCAGCCGTCTGGCAGTGCGGTCGCATTAATGCGCCGGCTGATTCTGCACAATGGGTAGCCGCAAGTCCAGCAAGGTAAAAACTGCCGCATGCGTAAGCAGAATATGAAAACGCATGTTCGTAAAAAAGCTTTCTATTATATCAGAGCGGAGCCTTGATTCGCCCCTATTACGCCATGAATAGTACTTGCACCAGCCGCTCATGCCAAAGCGGCAATTGTCCCGGAAACTATCCTGAAAACCATGCGCCATCTGCGCATTTTCTGATGTACGGCAATCGTGTTCGAAACCCGGACTTACGAACCGAATAACGCGCTTGTTAATCCTGTAAATCTTTATCGACAGCGGCACGGATTTTCTCAAGTTCGACAGAGACTTCCCGGTAGCGCGCTTTTGCCAAATCCGACGCAAGCCCAGCCGAGGCCAAACTCTCCAGCTCAGATTTGAGCGATTTCATTTTAGTCTGTCGAATGGCACCCGCAAGTTCCCTGCGGGCCAGATCCGGCTCGGAGGGCGACTCTGCTGCAATCTCGGCCACCAGAGAACCGAGCTCCACACCTTGCTCGCGCAAGGCTTCGGACAAAACCGCCAGGCTTGCGCCTTCGGGCAGACGCGCCGCCACCTCGACCACGGCACGCAGGGTCGCCCCCTCGTCAGGCGCGCTTTGCGCGATCAAATCCAGCGCCTTGTTGTCCAAAACATCGTGCATTGCCGGATGCGCAAGCAGCAAGCGCAGGACCTGACGTTCCAGCTCTACCGGCGGTCTACGTTTGACTGCGGGGCGGGGCGCTCGACCCGCAGGTGTGGATCGACCGAGTTCAAACAAGCCCTCCAGTTCCTGCGGTGTGCTGTCGGTCAGCTGTGCAAGCTGTCGCAATAACTGCAGACGCAAACCCGAAGGCGGCATGCTTTGTATCAGTGGTTTAGCGTCAAATTGCGCGCGCGCCCTGCCTTCGGCGGTGCCGAGATCCTTGCCTTCGGTCACTTCGCTCAGCAAAAACTGGGACAGCGGTGTCGCATCCTGAACCATTTGTTCAAACTGCGAAGTACCGTGTTCACGCACATAACTGTCGGGGTCATGTTCGGTCGGCAGAAAAAGAAATTTGATCGAACGACTATCCGATGCGTGCGGCAGCGAGGCTTCAAGCGCACGGCGCGCAGCACGGCGGCCCGCAGCATCACCGTCAAAACTGAAGATCACATTGTCCGTCTGACGCAATAACTTTTGCACATGCGTAGCGGTACACGCAGTACCGAGCGTGGCCACCGCCTGCTCGAAACCATATTGTGCGAGGGCGACCACATCCATATAACCCTCGGTGACCAAGACATAATCCTTGTCGCGTATCGCCTGACGGGCCTCGAACAAGCCGTAGAGCTCGCTGCCCTTCTGAAACAACGGTGTCTCAGGTGAATTGAGATATTTCGGTTTACCTGCGCCCATCACGCGACCACCAAAACCAATCACCTGTCCTTTGGTATTCCGTATCGGGAACATGATACGGTCACGAAATCGATCGTAGCGTTTGCGATGACTGTTATCTTCATCGCTGCGGTCGATAATTAAGCCAGCCTCAACCAACACTTCGCTGTCGTAATCTGTGAATACCTCGCGCAGGCTATCCCACCCGTCGGGCGCATAACCTACCCCGTATTTAGCAGCGATTTCGCCGGTCAACCC
>CAMBJI010000293.1 GCA_945867725.1 Bordetella parapertussis | reverse complement strand
GATTCTGAAAGTCGCCCAATAATGACCATGTCCACAGCAAGTTTCGCTGACCTGAAAGGCTTGGCTAGTCAAGTTGAGAGTCAAGTTGAGAGTCACGCCGTTCGCCCGGCCCTCTAGCACCGGCGTCGCGGTTGAGCGCCGGCCCCTAGTAATCTATCGCACTTAGTGGTACATTTTGCCGTGCAAAGAGTCTTCCGAACCCGAACTTTCACCCGCTGGATGCGCAAGGCAGGTCTGACCGATGCTTGTCTGTTTAATGCTGTATCCGAGATCGCTCAAGGGCTCGTTGACGCAGACTTGGGGGGTTACCTATTTAAAAAACGCGTCGCGCTGCAGGGGCAGGGGAAGCGCGGCGGCGCCCGAACCATCGTTGCGACCAAGCGCGGACGACGATGGTTCTTCCTTTACGGGTTTGAGAAGAGCGAGCGTTCCAATGTCGACCAGTTCGAATTGAAGGTACTCCAAGAGGTGGCAAAGGAGCTTCTTGAGTTTGATGATCGCCAACTAGCGGCTGCATTGACAGCCGGTGAGATTGTAGAGATAAAAAATGACGATGCCAAAGCGTAAAAGCCGCATCCTTGATGAGATGCATCAGACAGCGACCGGGCTACACGGAGCCGGACTTATCAGCAAACGACGAATGGGTGAGTTTGATGCATTGTGTCGACTCGAGGTGCATGAGATGGCGCCACAAAAAATCAAGTTGTTACGTGAGGATTCCCGTCTAAGTCAAGCCGTATTCGCCGCTGTCCTGAACACGAGTCTATCGACCGTGCAGAAGTGGGAAGCCGGCGACAAGCGGCCGAGTGGTCCGTCTCTCAAACTTCTCAATTTAATTGAGCGCAAAGGATTGGAGGCTGTGTTGTAAAGATGTTTAAACTTGCTTGATTACACGCCCTAATCTTCCGTCACCCGCATAGCCAGATGCGCCAGCGCTTCTTCTACCTGATCAACCAATACCAAACACTGGTCACCCGGTTTTAGCATTGACAAACCGCGGTCAATTGCGATGAATTCGCCGCGTATCTCTTCTACATGGCTGGCGCGCGTTGCGCCCATTAAACCTTCACGCAACAGACTCAGCACTTCGCCATCGGCACGACCACGCTGACAGGCATCTTCGAAGAGGATGATGTTATCGAAGGCTGCACCGAGCACTCGCGTAAGTTCGCGCAAGTCTTGATCACGGCGATCGCCGGCACCGCTGATCACCACAGTGCGTTTCATTCCATGGTTTGAAGGTAGCGCGTCAAACGCGGCAACCAGTGCACGCATCGCATGCGGGTTGTGTCCGTAATCAGCGACCACCGTGGCATCACGATAGCGCATGAGGTTGAATCGACCTGGTGCATTCTTGCTGTCATTGTGAAAGCTGTTGATGCCACCGACGATGTGTTGCCAGTCCATGTCGAGTCCCCAGCAGGCACCGACGGCGGCCAGCGTGTTCTCGATCTGAAATCCTAGTAGTCCACCGCCCGTGAGCGGAACATCGGCCAGCGGCATGCG
Source organism: Bordetella parapertussis (assembly GCA_945867725.1). GTDB lineage: Bacteria > Pseudomonadota > Gammaproteobacteria > Burkholderiales > Burkholderiaceae_D > Pernthalerella. The sequence goes on along the minus strand of CAMBJI010000293.1, from coordinate 1,609 downwards.
ATGCTGCAAGGCGCCCTCGGTGATCACGATATCGCCATCTTCGACAAACACCACGCGGTTACCGCGCGCGCGGTGGGTGACAAGGACTGGGTGATGCCCATTCTGCGCAAAGAAAATCACCTTACCAGGACAATGTGGCGCCATGCCAGCCACCAGAGGGTCGGCAGCATTTAGAACGGCGTAGCCGTTAGGTGCAACGTTTTGTACGATGATTTGCTTGACGCGTGCGACATCCTCGGGCGTGTGTACGTGGTTCATGCCGAGATGGTCACCCTCGCCAACATTGGTTACGACGGCGACGGCGCATTTGTCGAAACCAAGTCCTTCGCGCAGTACACCACCGCGCGCTGTTTCGAGCACGGCTGCCTGCACGTGAGGATGCGAGAGGACATTACGGGCGCTCTTGGGTCCGCTGCAATCACCGCTGTCGGTCTGACGGCCATCGACAAACACGCCATCGGTATTGGTCATGCCTACGCACAAGCCAGTGGTAGCCAATACATGTGAGATCAGTCGTGTCGTGGTGGTTTTACCATTCACACCCGTGACCGCGATCACCGGGATCCTGCCGTCATCACTCTGCTCGAACATCAGTTGCATGATTGCTTCGCCGATGTTGCGGCCTTTGCCGTAGGAGGGCGAGAGATGCATACGCAATCCGGGTGCGGCATTGACTTCGACGACGCCGCCATTTTGTTCTTCCAGTGAACGCATGATGCTGTCGCACACGATGTCAACGCCACAAACATGCAGTCCCACCATGGCAGCGGCATCGATGGCGCGAGCGGCAACTTCGGGATGTACGTCATCGGTGACATCGGTGGCAGTGCCGCCGGTGCTGAGATTGGCGTTGTTGCGCAAAACAATGCGCCGACCTTTTTCGGGTACCGAATCCGGGTTCAGATCCTGTGCTGACAGGCAGTCAGCGGCGATGTCATCAAAGCGGATTTTGGTCAGCGATGTGGCATGACCGTCACTGCGACGCGGGTCAGCATTGACGATGTCCACCAACTGCCTGACTGAATTCTCGCCGTCACCGGTTACTTGCGGTGGATCGCGCCGTGCTGCTGCAATGAGCTTGTTGCCAACGACGAGTAGGCGGTAGTCACTGCCAGGGAAAAATTTTTCTACCAGTACAGGGCTTTTGCCGGTTGCTGCATGAAAGGCTTTTTCGATTTGCTCGCGGGTTTGAATATTGACCGTCACGCCTTTGCCCTGGCTGCCATTTTGTGGTTTGACCACGACCGGCAAGCCAATGCGCAGCGCGACTTCCCAGGCTTCATCGACGGACTTCACGGGCGCACCGATCGGGACGGGTACGCCAGCGGCATGCAGTAGGTGTTTAGTTAGATTTTTGTCCTGTGCAATGGCTTCCGCGACCGCACTGGTGGAATCAACTTCGGCCGCCTGAATACGGCGCTGTCGGTGGCCCCAGCCTATCTGTACCAGCGAGCCGCTGGTCATGCGTCTGAACGGTATGCCACGAGCGACGGCGGCAGTCACAATCGAACCCGTGCTGGGTCCGAGGCGATTGTCTTCATCGAGCTCGCGCAATTCGGCCAGCATGGCTGTTACGTCAGGCGTGCTCGCATTCGGCGCGATTTGTCCT
>CAMBJI010000292.1 GCA_945867725.1 Bordetella parapertussis | reverse complement strand
TCTGGTCGCCCGAATATTGATTTTTGTGCGTTCACAGAAAATGCACAACTGCTCAAGTCAAAAAAATGGATGTTGAAATCGAATTGCCGTCATTCCTGACTGCTGGTGATGAGCAGCGTTTTTTTCAGGGACTGAAAGATTTGACCGCTATCCGTGAATTCCATATAAATAATGGGCGATTGATGCTCAGAATGGAAATACGATTTCTCACCAAGAAGGCATCAAGAGAGTTCATGGCGCTGCTTACCCGCTATCAGGTATCGCTGGTGCCGCTCAGATGTTTGGCCGCAACGAACAAGAAATTCGCATGGCTCGCAGATCCCCAAGAATACTGGCATCAAAGTATGTTCGACGATTCACAGGAGGCACTGGAGCAAAAAGTCATTAACGGCTGATGCGGCGGTAGCACCGGAACACTGTTATCCAAACATTCTCGGGGCCCGCTTGCATCAGATACTAGTGAAAATATTTACTGATGACCATGATGCTGATGCATCTGCTCATCTTGCCCTGATTTGGATGCTGCACCCGCTTCCATGACAGTTACTGTGAGTTGTACTTTGCCTGCTTTACGGAAGCTGAGTTGCATAGGAAAGCTGTCACCTGCTTTTAGTGGTTTTTTAAGGCCCATCAGCATGATGTGATAGCCCTGACCAGGTTTCATTTCAATTTTTTCGCCGGCTTTCAGATCAAGTCGTTCAACGGCGCGCATTTTCATCACGTCGCCTTCCATCGTCATGTTGTGAATCTCGACCTTGCTAGCGACCGGTGCGGCAGCAGACAGCAGCACATCATCCGCCTTACCCTGATTCTCAATGGTAAGAAAAGCGGCGCCATTGGCCTGATTGCCCACGCTGGCACGGGCCTGCGCCTGTTCAATATGAATAGTGCCGGCGTGTGTGCCGTGCGCCTGAACCAGACTAGTGGCTAGCAGGGCGGCAAGTGCAATGATGAGTCGATTCAGCATGGAGTCCTCGGTATAAAAAGTAGCAATCGTAGAATTATAGGCGCAGGAACATATTGGCTGGATGCCAGCGTTCGACCAACACTGTTCGGCATATCTTTACGCTAGTTTCCCTGATTCTTTAGCGGTCAATCTCTTGTCTTCAATTAAAAAGATTCCAAGGTAAGGGTACAACGACGCTGGATCCCCCCTTGCAGGGCGCGCACTGGCTTGCAAGCCAGTGCCGTTCCGGGGGCATGCAGCACGCTGCATGAAACCCCCGCTCCACCTTTCGCTGGGATGACGGTGGGGAACTCGGATCGCATGCGGTCTTCCCATGCAGCGATCATCACATGCAGGTGATGATGGTAGTTATTGAGACAACCGTAAAACTCCCACCGTCATCCCGGCGAAAGCCGGGATCCAGTGTCTTTCGTTGTTAATCCGATGACTTGGATAATCCTGATCGAGAAGCTACCTAGCCGCCACTCGCAAAGCCATTCTGACGCCAGGCTTCATAAACAGTAACTGCTACAGCATTGGACAGATTCAGGCTGCGGTTACCGGCGCGCATCGGAAGCCGGATTCTTTGTGACGCAGGAAAAGATTCGCGCAGATTGACCGACAAACCGCGCGTTTCCGAGCCAAAGACAAAGACATCGCCGGGCTGAAAGCGCAGCTCGGCAAAAACGGCTGACCCATGGGTGGTCATCGCGAACAGTCGCAGAGGGTCGGGCTTCAGGGTCGCCAGAAAGGAAGCCCAGTCAGAATGGACCTGCATCTCCGCGTACTCGTGATAATCCAGTCCAGCCCGCCGCATCTTGGCGTCATCAAGCGGAAAGCCCAACGGCTCGATCAGATGCAGATGAGCGCCAGTATTGGCGCACAGACGAATGATATTGCCGGTATTCGGCGGTATTTCGGGTTCGACCAGCACCACATGAAACAAGGCCACCTCCGTATAAGTTCATTTTTCGGGTGTGCGTGCAAAAACTGCATTCGTCACACGTCTTGCGCCGTGTCGCTTCAGGCAAGCGGCGAGTTCGTTGAGCGTATGACCGGTGGTCATCACATCGTCCACCAGCAGCACATGCTGACCTCGCACGGATGCATTGAGCCGCACCGCAAAAGCGCCGCGCATATTAACCCGTCTTTCACTGAGCGGCAGACCCGCCTGCGGCTGCGTATCCCGAACTCGCACGCACAACTGGACTTGCAATGGTATGCCGGTATGGCGTGAGAGCGAGCGCGCAATTTCGCCCGCCTGATTGAAGCCGCGCTGCGCTAATCGCGCCTCAGATAGCGGTACTGGGATGATCACCTCGGGTGTGTTGGTTGGCTGCCGTGTGATCGCGTTTGCCAGCATTTGTCCGAATGATTTCGCCAATGGCAGGCGGGAGCGAAATTTCAAATCTTGCACCAGCAAGTCCGACGGCGCAGCGTAATCGCAAGCGACGATGGTGGCATCGAACGCAGGCGGTGTCCGCAGACAGGTGCCGCAGACTTTTGCATGCAGATGCGGCATTCGCCTTGCGCAAATCTCGCAACGGGTGGGCATGTGCGCAAAAAATTGCAGGCGGCACGCGATACAGAGCGCATCCTGACTGTCTCCATGACACAGTGCACAGCTACCGGGCAGAATGGTTTCAAGGGCCGTGCCGATACGACGGACAAATGAACGTAAATAGAAGCTATGCATAGCCAATGTGAGTGTGCGCTGAAAAAGTCTCATTACCATGGTGAGTCCGCTGCGGTACACTGCGGCGAACAATTTCATAGCAGTCGTGCGTCTTGCGCATGACGTCTGCCCAATAAGCGATGCAACCCATTCACCTAATGAGCTTGCCTACCGAATTTTTGGTTTACTGATGGCTTCGTCATCTTCTCGCCAAGAACCGCAACGCGTCAGTGCGCCGATTTCACTGGCGCAGATTCGCCGTCTGTTTGCCCGTCCCGAGCGTGTGGCGCAATCGCAGTTTTTGCGGCGCGAGATTTCGGGGCGTATGTTTGAGCGCCTCTCGCTCATCAAAATTAATCCCGAGCAGATACTCGATGCCGGTTGCGGCGAGGGCGATGATTTGCTCACGCTGCGTCAGCATTTCCCTCGTTCGGCATTGCTGGGACTGGATGCCGCCCTGCCGATGCTTAGTGAAACCCGACAGCGCGAAGCCCGC
>CAMBJI010000291.1 GCA_945867725.1 Bordetella parapertussis | reverse complement strand
GCTCGAACGCTCATAAACTGCTCCGCCGGTAGCTTTCCTGCAAGCTCAGCTAAGCCAGATTCGTTGATATCTATGGCTACGATCTTTGCTCCTGAAGCAGCAAGGCGAAGCGCAGTAGCCATACCCAAGCCGGAGCCGGCTCCGGTGATAAGTACGACGGTTTCTTGGTTAATGTCCATGCGCGCTCCTTAAACCCGCTCGAAAACATTGACAGCACTAACTGCTTCTTCGATGCCGATGAGTCCGCCGCCGTTTTCTTGGATGGCTATGCGAGCGTTAGCCACTTGGCGGGCCCCTGCCTCGCCGCGCAACTGTGTGACGAGTTCGTAAACCTGACCTAGGCCAGTGGCGCCAATTGGATGCCCCTTTGACTCAAGGCCGCCAGATGTATTGATTGGAATACGGCCCCCGATGCTGAACTCTCCACGCTCGGCTGCAGGCCCTGACTCGCCGCGAGCCACTAGCATGAGTGCCTCTGCGTTTAACAATTCGCCCATGGCCGTTGCGTCATGAACCTCGGCAATGTGGACGTCGGCTGGATCGATTCCCGCTTGCTCGTATGCACGTCTAGCAGCTCGAGCGCTGACATAGTCCTCAGGTTGGTCCGCGGTGCGATCAACGCCGGTCTGCACAATGCTAGCCCGCAGGCGAACGAGGCGTGAACGTCCCAGTCCCAATCGACGTAAGCCCTCATCGGTGCATAACACTACAGAGGCGGCGCCGTCACTTATCGGGGAGCACATTGGCAGCGTAAGTGGGTAACTGATGGCAGGCGCAGCTAGTACCTCATCTATGGTGTAGGCCTGTCTGTATTGGGACAGAGGGTTGTGCACTGAATGCTGGTGGTTTTTTGCAGAAACGGCAGCGATTTGTCGCTGTGTGGTACCCCAACGGCGCATGTGGTCGCGGCAGAATGCGGCGTATACATCCATGAACACGCTGTAAGGCCTTGTTGAAGTGGTGTTCGGTGGTGGTTCAATTCCGCGGCCGAGGTCCAGAAGAGATTCCTTGTTGGCGTCAACTGACTGCACATCCCAGCCAGAATCAAATACAGCGAACATTCGGGCTTTGTCGGGGATGTTCATTTTCTCTGCGCCAACGGCTAGGGCGATTTCGCAAGAACCTGCGCGCAAAGCCTGAGCCGCTAGGTGCAGTGCACTGGATCCACTGGCACAGGCATTTTCGACCGTGAAAATGGGAATGTCTTGCAACCCCATGCGCCGCATGGCGATAGGACCAGGCACGCAATACTGACCTTGCAGCATGCCGTGGGTCAAGGTGCCGTAGTAAACAGATTCAATGTCACGAAGTTCCGCTCCAGAATCTTTCACGGCAGCGTTAACTGCCTGGGCTATCAGTTCGTAGACGCCAATACCAGTGTGCTTTCCAAATGGCGTCATGCCCACGCCAGCTATGTATACGTTATTCATGTTTTGCTTGCTTGTCTTGTTGGTGCTTATGTTTGATTAGGTCTGAGAGCTGGTTCTGGTTTTGCATCAGTCTTAGCGGCCAGTGAATTGAGGAGGGCGTTTTTCGGCAAATGCGCTCAAGCCTTCGGCCATGTCGTGGGAGCGAAGGTGTTTACGTAGCATGACCTGTTCGTGAAGAAGCGCGTCCGATCTTGTCTTGTCGGCACTGGCGCGCGCTACTTCCTTCATGCGCCTAAGCGTTGCGGGGCTGCGAGAAGCTATATGGCGTGCTAGTGCTAATGTTGCTTCTGCTAATGCTTCTGAAGGGTGCACCTCGCAAATCAAGCCAAGAGCGTGCAATTGAGTTGCGGTGTAAGTACGCCCAGTGTAGAGAAGATACATAGCCGCATGGAGCGGTATTACACGTGGCAATACTGCGGCTCCGCCCCCACCAGGGTATACGCCGAAATTAGCATGTGCATCTCCAATGCGGGCAGTATCTGCTGCGACGAGCAGGTCTGCGCTTAGAGCAAGCTCCAAACCTCCAGCCATTGTGATGCCGTTTAGGCAGGCAATTACTGGTTTTGAAAGAGCAGCTATACGTGCAAACTGGGAGCTGGCGAGGTCAAGGAAATCAGGCTCTCCAGGTGCGACGACCTGAGCTTCGTCGAAGGCTTTCAGGTCTGCCCCGGCGCAAAAAGCGCGTCCAGCGCCAGTAATGATGAGCACTCGCAGGTCATCACGACTCTCCAAATTAGCAACGGCATTGTCTAGTCCGTGGAGCATGGACGAAGTCAGCGCGTTCATTGCTTCGGGTCGGTGGAGTGTGACGCGCATAATGTCGTCGATGATCTCGACACCGATTTCGGGGGTGACTGGAAACTGCATGTCCTGTGACTCCTGGCTTTTTTTTAAACGTTGAATAACTTATGGGACTAGGTCACTGCGGCTGGAGGCCAATAGTTTCCACAACCTTCGACCATCGACGCAGTTCTTCCTGAGAGCTGCGCGCGTACTCTGCTGGTGGCACTGCCTCAGCCTCCAAGCCTTGCGAATCTAGGAAGCGCTGGTAGTCGGGCGAAGCGATGATTCGGCTTACAGCGGCGACGATTTTGACCGCAATAGAGTCAGGCAGGCCTGCAGGCGCCGCTAGGTATGTCTTTGATGTAACTTCGAAACCTTCGAAGCCCGCTTCAGCCATTGTTGGAACATTTGGCAAGGTCTTGGAACGACGTGCGCCGGTGACCGCTAACGCTTTTAGTCGGCCTGCAGTGACATTTGGTGCTACGGTTGCGATGGCTGGCGCGGAGAGCTGTACCTGTCCTGAAATTGTGTCTGTCAGCAATGGGCCACTACCCTTGTAGGTAATAGCCACCATATCAATGCCTGCCATTTTTGTCATTAGCAATGGTGCAATGTTGGTGACGCTGGCTCCACCAGCGGACCCGAAGTTTAGTCCACCTGGTTTGGACTTCGCCAAATTTACGAACTCGCGCATGTTGTTGACTGGTGCATTAGCTGGCACCACGAATGCCAACAATGCATCGTTCACGCCCATTAGAACGCGGAAGTCCTTGATTACGTCGAAGGGTGTTGTCTTAGATAACAGCTTGGTTAGGTAGACCGCTGAGCCGCCCATGAACAAGGTGTATCCATCAGGTGCTGCCTTGGCGGCGGCGTCTGTACCCACAGTAACTCCGGCGCCTGGCTTATTGTCCACAACAAC
>CAMBJI010000290.1 GCA_945867725.1 Bordetella parapertussis | reverse complement strand
GCAGATGCCGTTGAGGCCGTGCTGGCCACGCATCAACTCAAGCTGGCCGCTATTTTACTCACTCACCATCATGCTGACCATGCCGGTGGTGTTCCCGCCTTGCTGAGGCACTGGAATGTGCCGGTGTATGGACCCGCTAACGAGCGCATACCCGGTATCAGCCATCCACTGCGCGAGGGCGATGTGGTGACTCTGACATCGCCGGCACTGCAACTATCGGTGCTGGATGTACCGGGGCACACCGCAGGTCATATCGCCTATGTTGCTCAAGGCGAGCCTTGGTTGTTTTGCGGCGACACACTCTTTGCCGGTGGTTGTGGCCGTTTGTTCGAGGGTACGGCAGAACAAATGACGCGCTCACTGGAAAAAATCGCAGCATTACCAGACGACACAAAAGTATATTGTGCACATGAATACACCGTATCAAATCTACGCTTTGCGGTAGCAGCTGAACCCAATAATCCGCGCACAGCAGAACGACTTATAGCCGCGCAGGCTTTGCGCGCACGCGGTGTCGCAACAGTACCCTCGACACTGGGCGAGGAAAAGCTCACCAATCCCTTCATGCGTTATCGTGAGAAATCCATCGCTGATCTCCTCAAAAGCAGTGGTCGATTGAACAATGAGGACCCCATTGCAGCCTTTGCAGCGCTGCGCGAATGGAAAAACAGTTTCCGGTGAATTGACATCCCCTGCTCAGCACTGATTCTGCTTGACGGAGTTTGATGGGCTTGCATACACTTGCTGCAATTCAATTCTTTCGACTGGGCCCGGTGTCCAGTGATTCCTCCAGGGCCCATGCCGTATTTCAGAATAGTTAAGCAAGCATCCATGTTTTCAGTGCATTCCCGATTGTTTATCGCACTGATTGTCTGCCTAACGGTCAGTCCTATGGCCCAGGCCAATGACCTGACGATAGCGCCTTCGCAACCCTCAGTGAATGCGCCTAAAGACGCAAGCACTGAAGCACTGCCGAATCCTGACAAATCAGAAGACAGTATCCTGGCAGAGGATATCGAGCTGCAGAACTTTGACGTGTGGGAGCGTATCCGTAAAGGCTACAGGATCCCGGACCTGAACAATCCTTTGGTCGCGACGCACTCAACCTGGTACACCGCGAGACCGGATTACCTGCAGCGAATCACGCAGCGCGCATCACGCTATCTGTTTTATGTGGTGCAAGAACTTGAAAAGCGCAACATGCCGACCGAGCTTGCGCTGTTACCCTTCATCGAATCGGCATTCAATCCGCAAGCCTACTCCAGCGCGAAAGCAGCAGGTATGTGGCAGTTCATTCCGAGCACAGGCAAAGATTACAACCTCAAACAAAATGTGTTTCGTGACGAGCGACGTGATGTGCTCGCATCCACCAATGCTGCACTAACTTACCTGCAGCGCCTCTATGGCATGTTCGGTGACTGGCAGCTGGCGCTGGCGGCGTATAACTGGGGCGAGGGTTCAGTCTCGCGTGCCATTGCAAAGGCACAAGCGGCAGGCAGACCCATCGACTACAACAGTCTGTCGGCTTACATGCCAGCCGAGACACGCAATTATTATCCCAAGCTACAGGCAGTAAAAAATATCATCGCCGCACCCGCACAGTACGGCATCAAACTGCCGGTCGTCGAAAATCAGCCCTACTTCGTCAGCATTAAAAAAACCCGCGACATCGATGTCAAGCTCGCCGCACAACTGGCCGAGTTACCGATGGAAGAATTCAAGGCACTGAATCCTCAGTTCAATCGTCCAGTGATCACCGGCAGCCCGAACACGCAAATTCTGCTGCCACATTCGAACGCCGAAAAATTCAAGGCAAACATATCCAATTGGACGCGCGCCTTGTCGAGCTGGACGGCTCACAAAGTCACCGCGGCGCGCGAGCGTATCGAAAGTATTGCGGCGCGCTTCAAGACCACACCCGAGCTGATCCGCGAGGTCAATGCGATACCACCGAATATGCATCCTAAGGCGGGCTCGACGGTACTGGTACCCAAGCCCTCCACCGAAATCGACAAGGACATCGGACAGGAAGTCGCTGATAACGCCATGCTCGCTTACGAGCCTGACGAGCCACCGCGCAGAAAAATTACGATCAAAGCTGGGAAGCGCGATACGGTCGCCAGCATCGCCGCGCGCTACAAAGTCAAACCTGAAGAAGTGCGCGACTGGAACAACCTGAAGAATGACAAGCTAACTGCAGGCCAGTCGCTGCGTCTTGAAGTTCGGGGGCGTGCGATGGCGAACCGGGGGAAAGGCAGAGTTGAACCTAACACGCCGAAAAAAACCGCGGGCAAATCGGAGAAAGCTAGCGAACCACGACGCATCAGCAAACCTGATAGACGCGCAGGCAAACCAGAAAAGGTCGCCTCAGGAAAACACAACACCAAAAATGATAAAGACGCGCAACGTCAGGCGCGATAAGACTTCACTCGAACTGAATTTGCGTCAATGCGTGGAGAAATTGGCGGCGTCCAACAGCCGCTGTGTATAGGGCTGCTGAGGTGATGTCAGGACGTCAGCACTCAGACCACTCTCCACGGCTATGCCATCTTTCATCACGATCACGCGATGCGCCATCGCACGAATGACCGCCAGATCATGGCTGATAAATAGATACGCCATACCGTACTTCTGCTGTAAGCCAGCCAGCAATTCAAGTACCTGATACTGCACCGATACATCCAGCGATGACGTAGGCTCGTCCAGCAAAATCAGCGCTGGCTTAAGCACGAGTGCACGTGCAATCGCAATACGCTGTCGCTGTCCCCCAGAAAACTCATGCGGATAACGCGACATCATCGTCGGTGACAAACCTACTTCCTGCAGACCGGCGCCCACGGCCTCGCGCAATTCGGCTTCGGACAAATGCGGCTTGTGCAGCGCCAGTCCCTCACCCACAATTTGTTCAATCGTGCGGCGCGGCGATAGCGATGCGAAGGGATCCTGAAAGACTACCTGCATCTGCGCGCGCAGCGGCCGCAATTGGCCCGACTCCATCGCGCTGATATGCTGACCATTAAAAACAATATCGCCCTGCGTGCGGGCTACCGACAGCCGCAAGAGCGCCATGCCGAGCGTGGATTTACCAGAACCTGACTCACCCACAATACCCAGTGTTTCGCCTTGGGCCAGTGAGACATCCATATGATCCACAGCGACAAATTCTTTTTGTCGAAACCAACCCTGCGGTAT
>CAMBJI010000289.1 GCA_945867725.1 Bordetella parapertussis | reverse complement strand
GCTGATGGCGCCCGGCGTGCGGGTCGATTGGAGTGCAGGATCGCTGTAGAGGCCAGGGAGCTCAATGGTGTCAGCCATGAAGGCGAGAAACGCTTCGCCCAGCTCTTGCCAAGCGGGCGCACGAAAACCGATGGAATAGGTCATGCACTCGCCTAAAGCCACACCCTCATGCGCGTATTGCGGTGGCAAATAAAGCATATCGCCAGGATTGAGAATGAATTCCTGTTCGGGTTCGAAATGTCTGAGGATTTTCAGGGGCAGATCGTCGCGCAGGCGCAGGTCCTGCTGCGCGCTGATGCGCCAACGTCGCTGCCCATGGGCCTGCAAGAGAAAAACGTCATAGGAATCCACGTGAGCACCGACGCCACCGCCGTCTGTGGCGTAGCTGATCATCAGGTCATCAAGGCGGCAGTCGGGGATGAAGCGGAACTGATGTAGCAGTTGATCTGCCTGATCATCATGCAGATTCACACCTTGTACGAGTAGAGTCCAGTTCTTTTGCGTGGTCGAAGGTAAATCACCCAGCGGACCCGGCTGCATTTTCCACTGTCGGCGAAAATTCGTGATCAGTCGAGATTCGACATCCTCGCTTGCAGCAAGACTGAACAGGTCTTCGCGGCTAAGTAGTGCCTTCATCTCGGGGATGGCATTGCGAATCAACAAGGGTTTTTTCTGCCAATGCCTGCGCAGGAACTGATCTGGCGTGAGACCACCGAGTAGCTTGGTATTTTTCATCCTTCCCATTATATCGACGGCCTGAGAACGCATGACCAAACGGGGGATGATCTGGGCTCGTCGGGTATACTCCAGCACCGATTCAGCGAAAGGATGACATGATGAACATCGGCAAAGACACCGTCGTTACTCTGCACTACAAGCTCTCTGACGCTCAGGACAATCTCATCGAACAGAGCGAGCAACCCATGGTTTACCTGCATGGAGGCTATGCCAACACGCTGCCCAAGATCGAGGAAGCACTGGCAGGCAAAGCCGCCGGTTATCAGGTCACGATTCAGGTGGAGCCGGAGGATGCTTTCGGCGAATACGATGCTGATCTGGTGAAAATCGAGCCGCGTGAGGCCTTGCCGGATCCGCTGGAAATCGGTATGCAGTTCGAAGGCGCACCTGAAGTAGGCGAGTCGAGCGAGGCGAGAGTCTTTACCGTGACCGATATCGCTGATGGCAAGGTGGTATTGGACGGAAACCATCCTTTGGCGGGTATGGCCCTGCGTTTCTCACTGAATGTGGTTGAGGTGCGTGAAGCGAGTCCCGAGGAAATCGCCCACAGGCATGTACACGGGCCGCACGGCCATCATCATCACGACGACGACGATGACAGCGACCAATTCCGCTCGATTCAGTTGCAATAAGCAGTCTGCCTACGGTACTTCATTGGTCAGTGCGAAGGGTTGGGTTGCGTTGAGATCGGCGGTCAGCATGCTGACGCCGGTCGGCAGGGTGATATAGCCCAGCCGGTCGGCCCAGACGATTTCGGGTGGAGTTTTTGCTGTGTCGACCGACGAGCCTTGTACGACTAGCACCCACAGACCGGATTTCTCGGCGAGTTCTCGTAGTTGCTTGCGAATGTCTTTGTAACCATCTCTTCCCTGAGCCCGCTGCCATGGCGCGGGTAGTGGATTGCCATCACAAAAAATGACGATAGCGCCGCGATGCTCTCGCGCTGCGACTTCGGCAAGTCGCTTAATCCAGTCGCGATTGGCAACCTGCCTGTCTTCAAATTCACTGCTACGACCAGCAGCCTCGAGATACTGGTTATTGTCGGCTGCTACATGCAGCGTCGCAAACAAAATGCGATCGTAGACCCAGCGTGAATTTTCCGAATAGCTGCGGTAGGCCGGCATGGCACTCTGGTGTTTGAGGGTGAGGGCCGAGTTGCTTTGCGTGCTGATATCACCGGCGATTTTCTCTCGCAAAAAATTTAGCCAGACTAAACCCGCAGGGCGGTTTTGCCGGTCACGACAATACGCCCAGTCGGTGGCGGCCATTGACAAGATAACGGGTACGCTCGCTTGCGCCAGCAGATCGATACGTTGCTGGTATAGCGTTTCGTTACAACGCTCGCTGGAATGCTTGAGCCCGTTGACAACGATGAAGGCAGATTCGTTTGTCTGTGCATGCTCGATTGCTGTTCGCCATGCATTGTCTTCAATGCTTTCTTCAGGCATCCGCATCAACACGCTAAAGCGAAATGCTTCGGCACGACAGAGCGTGGGCAGTATTGATATTCCAATCGCCAGCCAGAGTACGAGAGTTCTCATGATCGAGATGACGGATCCTCTGCCAGTTGGCGCAGACGGTAGAGTGCGTCCAGTGCTTCGCGGGGAGTCAGGCTGTCGGGGTCGATACCCAGCAGTGCGTCTTTCAGCGGTGAGGCCGTGTCGGTCGCAGGATCGGCAACCGTTTCTTCAGTCGTTGCGCTGGCAAACAAATCGAATTGCGTGTCGGACTGTGCGGCATGCGCTTCCAGCGCTGCGAGATGCTTGCGTGCAGCGCGAATCACGTTTTGCGGGACGCCTGCGAGTTGCGCAACCTGCAAACCATAGCTCTGCGATGCGGGCCCCTGTTCTACCGTATGAAGAAACACAATCGTATCTTTGTGTTCGACCGCGCTTAAGTGCACATTCGCACAGCCAGCGTGTGTCTGTGGCAGTTGTGTCAGCTCGAAATAATGTGTGGCAAAGAGGGTGAGGCTGCGATTGGTTTGCAGTAGCGCGCTGGCAATCGCCCAGGCCAGCGCCAAGCCCTCCAAGGTGGAGGTACCACGACCGACTTCATCCATCAGCACCAGCGAGTGCTCAGTGGCGCCGTGCAGGATGGCAGCAGACTCCACCATCTCCAGCATGAAGGTGGAGTAGCCCGCCGCCAGATCATCGGCGGCGCCGATACGCGTGAAGATGCGATCGACCGGCCCCAGTGTCGCTTGTGATGCCGGCACGTAGCTGCCTGCATAAGCGAGCAGGGTAATCAGCGCGAGCTGACGCATGTAGGTAGATTTACCACCCATGTTGGGACCCGTGATCAGCAATAGCCGGCGCTCGGGTGAGAGTTCGCAGTCATTGGGCATGAAGCGTTCGATGACATTTTCCACCACGGGATGCCGACCTTGGACAATATGCAATCCGGGTGAGGATTGTAGTAGCGGCTTGCACCAATGGTGACGTTCTGCATGCACG
>CAMBJI010000288.1 GCA_945867725.1 Bordetella parapertussis | reverse complement strand
TCAGCATTTGATACCCCCGAGTTACATACGCTGATCGCAGACATGTTTGACACCATGCACGCCGCCAACGGCGCCGGACTCGCTGCGCCGCAAATCGGCGTCAATTTGCAAGTGGTAATTTTTGGATTCAAAGAAAACTCGCGCTATCCCGACGCGCCCCAAGTACCCGAAACAGTCCTGCTCAATCCAGTGCTTGAGCCTTTATCGGATGCGATGGAAGAGGGCTGGGAGGGCTGTTTGTCTGTGCCCGGTTTGCGTGGCGTGGTGTCGCGCTATCAGCGACTACGTTACAGCGGTGTCGATCCCTATGGGACGCCTATCGTGCGAGAGGTGGATGATTTTCATGCGCGCGTAGTGCAGCACGAATGCGACCATCTGATCGGCGTGCTTTACCCGATGCGTGTGACAGATTTCAGCCGGTTTGGGTATACGGAAGTTTTGTTTCCTGGCATGGATGCCTCAGACGATGACTGAATCAAACAGCCCGCGGGTAACGCCCGCCCGCTGTTCGCGAATTAGTCCGACGCCGGCCGGGCAAGCGCTCTTCGTGATACCCAGAGCGTCATCAGCGCGCCGATAAAAGCGAAGGCCGCCAAGGACCAAAACGCCGCCTCGGCACCGCCGCCGTTCAATGCGCGAATACGTCCAATCAGATCAGGCCCGAAGTGACCGCCCAGATTGCCGATCGAATTGATTAGTGCAATACCCCCCGCGGCAGCAGTACCCGTCAAGAACGCTGTTGGCAGTGACCAGAATGTGGCGGCAAACCCCAGCGTCCCCGCGGCCACAATGCTCAGACCCACTATTGCCGGCAGCGGTGACTTTCCTGCCAGCGCGAGCACAATCAGACCCGCCATCGCCATG
The DNA here is from genome assembly GCA_945867725.1 of Bordetella parapertussis. Lineage (GTDB taxonomy): Bacteria > Pseudomonadota > Gammaproteobacteria > Burkholderiales > Burkholderiaceae_D > Pernthalerella. The sequence goes on along the minus strand of CAMBJI010000288.1, from coordinate 2,333 downwards.
AACAGCGCGCCCGCCGCATGCCAGCGCCGCTCGCCCGTCTTGTCCGAGTGAGCACCCCAATACACCATGAACACGGCCGCCAGACCCCAAGGCACGATGCTGATCAGGCCGACTTTCAAAAAGTCTTTTTTATCGATACCCAGTTCTTGAATAATTGTCGGCATCCAAAAAGTCAGCGCGTAAAAACAGATCACCTCGCTGAAGTAGATGGCTGCCAGTATCCAAACGCGGATATCAGTAAATGCACTCATTAAATTGTGTTCGGAACCTGCAGGCGCTTTGCTGGCTTTGTCGCGCTCAAGTGCCGAGAGAATCGCATCACGTTCTTCATCGTTGAGCCATTTTGCATCGCGCGGACTGTCGGGAAGCACCATCACAACAAGCACGCCGACCAGAATGGACGGGATACCCTCCAGCAGAAAAAGCCAACGCCAGCCACTCAGTCCACCCGCACCATCCATATACTGCATGATGCCGCCACTAATGGGCGAGCCCACCAGATTGGACACCGCGATGGCGGTCATGAACAAAGCCACCATCTTGGTACGACGATGATCTGGAAACCAATAGGTCAGGTAAAGAATGATGCCCGGGAAGAAACCAGCTTCCGCTGCACCTAACAAAAAACGCAGCAGATAAAAAGTAAATTCCGTATCAGTGCAGCCAAAGTGCTGTGCAACCCACCCCCAGCTGATCTGATCAACATACATGAACGCCGTCGAGATCAAGCCCCAGGTGATCATGATCCGTGCAATCCATGCACGGGCACCTACTTTCTCCAGGATGACGTTGCTGGGTACTTCGAAAATGAAATAGCCGATGAAGAAAATACCTGCGCCGAAACCATAGACCGCATCTGAAAACTGCAGCTCAGGCGCCATCTGCAGTTTCGCGAAACCGACATTCACTCTGTCAAGAAATGCGACGACATAACAAATGAAAAGAAAAGGTATCAGCTTGCGAGCGGCTTTGCCGTAGGCACTTTCCTCAACGGACTCGGTCATAGTTTCAGAAACCATCGTTGACTTTCTTTACAAAATGATTCGAATTTTTAGTTATTCACGCGATACGAATCGAGAAGATAAAAGACTATTTCATTCATAGGGTACTCAAGCCCGCGCGCCACGCGCCGGTAGCAAAGCATTTAAATCCTCGTTGTCGAGTAGCGGACCCTCCAGCGTGACACGCGCTGATTCAATATGGGGCTGCCGAAATTTTGCGATCAGTGCGGTGAGTTCGGACTTCTGGAATGTGTTGTCATAGCCATTGAACAAATGACCCAACAGACCACGGTTGAGATCACTGGTGCCCATCACCCAGTCCGCCAGAGGAAAGGTCAGATTCATATTGATATGCATCATGACGCCCATGTTGTGATGAACACTGTGATGCCGACGCACGCTATTGATGATGGGGCAGTGCCGGACGAAAGCATTTTCGGGTACGTGGCAGCAAAAGTGAAAGCTCTCGTACAGCATGTAATGGCCAATCATTGTGATTGGTACCATGTAGCCTGCATCAGACCCTAAAAGCAGCGACACCAACCAACCAAGCATTGCGCTGGCAATCGAGAGCACCAGCAGGACCCGCCACGGGAAAAAGACAATCCGAAATTCTTTGACGCTGCCGATCGTGAAGTCGTTATCGGTGAAATATTGATGATGCTGTCGTGTATGTCGGTCGTAAATGGCGCGCAAGGCGAATACATCTTTGAGGCGGTGCATGATATGGAGATGCATTGCCCACTCGGCAAAGTTTCCGACAATGGCGATGGGAATAATCAACCACCATTCCCAGCTCGGATTATGCAGTTGGTGCATACACCACCACAGCGCTGACAATCCGGCGCCGTACATCACGCCGATATGGATCAGACCGTGATACCACGGGCTGATCTGGCCAACATACTGCTCGCGGAATTTGGATTGTCGCTCGGTGATCACGTATCCCCCATGCTGAAGCAGCAAACAGATGCTCAGGAAAGAGTTATCGCAGGGTCGAGCGGTTGTGGCAAGAAAAAAGCGGCGTTCGTTATTGAAATGAAAATTTATCCGGCCTGCAATAACGCCCGGCCCGATAGTCAATAGCCCTGAAACAGAAAATCGAGAGCTGCCGTAATTTGAGCCTGCTTGTTTGCCAGCGACATCACGGGTTTTTTTAAAATACGCACTGGCACGGCGCCCATTTTGGGTGTTTCAAGCAGGAAGTCATGGCCTTTGATGGTGAATACCGGCGTCAGGTTTTCTGACAATTGCACCCTCGGAAAATGTTCAAGACTCCGTAATGGAATCACCATTCGACTCTCAAGGCCATCAAGAAGATTGCTTTGCACA
>CAMBJI010000287.1 GCA_945867725.1 Bordetella parapertussis | reverse complement strand
AAGAAGCTGTTCGCAGGTTCAAAAAAGGTGACGATCTTGAGGCCATCGTCCTGGCCATCGATGTCGAGCGTGAGCGTGTCTCGCTGGGCGTCAAGCAACTCGAAGGTGATCCGTTCAATAACTATTGCGCGATGAATGACAAAGGCGCGCTGGTCCAAGGCGTGGTCAAGTCAGTCGAAGCCAAAGGCGCTGTGGTCACGTTGTCCGAAGAAGTTGAAGGCTATCTGCGTGCCTCTGAAATTTCACGCGATCGCGTGGAAGATGCCACGACTCAGCTGAAAGAAGGCGACCAGGTCGAGGCTTTGATCATCAACCTCGATCGCAAGGCTCGCAGCATTCAGTTGTCGATCAAGGCCAAAGACAGTGCTGAGACACAGGACGCCATGCAAAAAATGTCCAGTGACTCGGCGGCTGCTTCCGGTACTACCAGCCTGGGCGCGCTGCTCAAGGCGAAGCTCGATAACAAGAGCTGATCCGGAAGTCGTTGATGACCAAATCGGAGCTGATTGCCCGTCTGGCCGAGCGTTATCCGCAGCTGGTAGCCAAAGATGCGGATTTCGCGGTGAAGACGCTGCTTGACGCGATGGGCGATGCGCTGACGACAGGTCAGCGCATCGAAATTCGCGGTTTTGGCAGCTTTTCGCTCAACAGCCGGCCACCCAGAATTGGCCGCAACCCCAAGTCCGGTGACACGGTGATGGTGCCTGAAAAGCGGGTACCTCACTTCAAGCCGGGCAAGGAGTTGCGCGAACGGGTGGATGCGATGGTGGGCCAGCCCATCATCGATAACTGAGCGTACGTTACAAATTCCAATGGCATCCGAAAGGATGCCATTTTTTTGGGCGTAAAATGCCCGCACGTGTTTTTTATTGATCTGCCCGCTCTCATGAAGATAATTTTCAGGCTATTTGCGATAGGCTTGTTCCTGACGTTTTTTGGCTTCGCGCTGAAAAATACCGACGAAGTGGTGTTGCATCTTTTCTGGAACACCAGCGCCAAGGCGCCCCTGATTTTGCTGCTGCTGGCATTTTTTATTGCCGGTGCGGTGCTCGGTGTGCTGGCCATGACCAGTACCGTCCTTCGTTACCGCCAGACGCTGACGCGACAGAAAAAAGAAAGCGAACAACAGCGTAAAGCTGCGGAAACCATAGCGCGGGTGCGAGCCCAGCCCCCAATGCCTGATGCTGTCATGGAGCAAATTAGCTTGTGATGACCCCATTTTTCTCACTCGGATACCGCCATGGAATTTGAAATCTGGTGGCTGCTGGTCATACCTATCTGCTTTGGTTTGGGCTGGATTGCTGCGCGTGTCGATATACGTCACGTCATCGCTGAATCACGCAGTTTGCCGCGCAGCTATTACAAAGCACTCAATGCACTTCTGGACGAGCAACCGGACAAGGCGATTGATCTCTTTGTCGAGATTGCGCGTCTGGATCCGGAAACGGCTGAGTTGCATTTCGCGTTGGGTAATCTGTTTCGTCGGCGCGGCGACATCGAGCGGGCGGTACGCGTCCATCAGAACTTGCTGGCGCGCGCCGATTTGTCACCTGAGTTGACCAGCCAAGCCCGCTATGAACTCGGTCAGGATTATCTGAAAGCGGGCCTGCTGGACAGAGCCGAAGAAACCTTTGATCAGCTCGCCCAGTCGCAATATGGTACCCAAGCACGCAGAGCGCTCCTAGAAATCTATCAGCGCGAAAAAGAATGGAAGCGGGCCATGCTGGCAGCGCTCGCTTTGCAGGAATCTGGCGCCGGTGCCTATCAGAAAGAAATCGCGCAGTTTCATTGCGAGCTTGCGCAGGATGAATTGGTGCACGCAAACCCGGATGTGGCGCTGGCTACCCTCGATAAAGCGCTCTCTTACGATCGCAATAATGTGCGAGCAACGATTTTGATTGGCGATTGTCTGCTCGCCAAGGAAGACGTCGAAGGCGCGCTGCTGGCCTGGCGTCGTGTGGAGCAGCAAAGTGTGCCGCATGTCGCCCTTGTCGCGCAACGGCTCATGGATGGCTACCGCGCTGTCAATCGTGCGCGTGAGGGTTTGAATCTGCTCAAAGGTTATCTAGCGGAAGCGCCCTCGATTGATTTGCTGGAGGTTACCTTCAAAGCAGTGCTGGAACTCGATGGTCCAGATAGCGCAAATCAACTCGTCGGGGATGAATTGCGCAGAACGCCAACACTCTTGGGCTTGGATAAGCTGATCGAAGCACGTCTAATGTATGCGCCGCCAGAGAGCCGCGCCGAACTCTCGCTCATCAAGAGCCTCGTCGGCGGCTATGCGCAAAAGCTGGCGCGCTACCAATGTAATCACTGCGGATTCAAAGCCAAGCAGTTTTACTGGCAATGTCCCGGCTGCAGTCATTGGGAAAGCTACGCGCCGCGCCGCACTGAAGAGCTGTCCGTGATGAATTAAGCACCCCTTACAAAATGTCGTTTTCGGCGTTCAGGTTCCTTGCAGGACGTTCGCTGGATCGCTAGTCAGTGCCGTTCCGCACGCGGCCTGCATGCAAGCCGAATTCTCTACTGCACTCTTGCCGAATTGGGTAGTACTGTGTGCGTCGACTCGACCGGTCAGCAACTGCGCCTTCCATGCAAGTAGATTATTCTGATTTAATTCTGAAAAAATTCTGATCAATGACTGCTGCTCCATCGCCAGACACCGGTCAGCGGAATCCCGCTCGAATTTCGCTTCATGCAGATTAATCATATTTGTTTCAGTCGAGTTGCAGTCATTCTTCGCGTTTAATCCGTATGCGACCAATAAAAATGTTGGCCGTGAATATTTAATCCACTGATACGGAGAAATAGAATGCTCAAGAAATTTTTCTTGTTGGTTGCAGGTGTATTTTTTGTGGCGGCATCTGCCTGGGCTGCTGTTGAGATAAATACGGCTGATCAGGCGGCGCTCGATGGTGTTGCGGGTATTGGCCCTGCGACATCAAAAGCCATATTGGAAGAAAGAAAAAAGAATGGAAATTTCAAGGACTGGGCGGATCTCGAGCAGCGTGTCCGAGGGATTGGTGAGAAAAACTCAGTCAAATTGTCGGCTGCTGGACTGATAGTCAACGGCCAGCCCCGGAATCAGGGCGCTGCATCCGCGATGCCGGCCAAGCCTGCCAAAGCCGAGCCTGCCAAAGCCGAGCCAGTACCGGTCAAAGCGAGTGGTGCCAAAAACTAACCCGCTGAACCTTGTCCTTGCGG
>CAMBJI010000286.1 GCA_945867725.1 Bordetella parapertussis | reverse complement strand
GTGGGAATGTTACGGTCGTCTCAATAACTACCGTCATCCCGGCGAAAGCCGGGATCCAGTGTCTTTCTTTGCATATCAGCCGATTTAAAAAATAAAAAGCGACGTGAAACCACACGGCAATCAACGTCAGTTCTGTTGCACTGGCCGAGGCTTGAACAGCACCGTCGACATCGCACCCAGTATCAGCAACATCGCCACATAATCCTGCCAGTGCGGCACTTCACCCAGTATCCAGGCACCCGAAAAAGTCCCCAGCACCGGAATGAACATCACCGACAAGCTCGAGGCGACCGGTGGCAGAATGCGCGCCAGTCTGAACCACACCACATGCGCGAATCCGAAAATGATCGCCGAGTTGTAAATGATGGCGGCCCATTCGATTGGGTGGGGCATGCGGATGGCCGGAGTCTCGAAAATCAGTGCCAGCATCGCCATGATGACTGTCGTGAATGACAGCATCCAGAAGGTGAGCGAAATCGTTGGCATATCCAACTGTGTACGTTTCATCAGCACGGTGCCAAATCCCCAACCAGCTGCGGCAATCAGTGCCAGTACGGTACCCACCGGCTGTCCCGACAATCGAGAAAATTCACTCGAGAGCAGAAGCAGAGCACCACTCATCGCCAGCGCAATGCCGACCAGTGCGGATCGGCTAATGCGATCACCGAAAAAAATCAAACCGGAGAGCACAGCCCAGGCCGGCATGGTGTAGCCCAGAATCGCCGCGCGACCCGAAGACAATAACTTCACGCCTATGATGATCATCGAATGCCAGATCAGCATATTCGGTATCGCCAGACGAATCACCGTCATCCTCGCACCCGCAGGTATCGCCAGCGATGCGCCCTGCGCGCGTGCTGCCAGCCAGATCACCACCAGCCCGCCCAACATGCTGATGGTGCGAAAGGTCAGCGGCGGGAAATCGCGCACACCGATTTTCATCACGGGCCAGTTCAGTCCCCAGAACAGGGTCAGCAGTGCCAGCAGCACCAGATCTTTGCGAGAGAGTTGCGTCATGGAGCGAGACAATAGCATGACAGGCTACAATCGAGGCTTCATCGACCACTGCTGCCAACTCGCGTGAAATTCACTGACAAACTCGCGGCCGCCATCCGCGCCAATGATTCGCTGCTCTGCGTCGGCCTTGATCCGGATATCCAGCGCTTTCCTGAAGCTTTGCGCGGCCGCAGCAATGCCATCTTCACTTTTTGCAAGGCGATCATTGATGCCACCGCTGCGACCGCCTGTGCGTTCAAGCCGCAGATTGCGTATTTCGCAGCCATAGCGGCAGAAGATCAGCTGCAAGCGATTTGCGATTATCTGAAAACGCAGTATCCGCACATACCCATCGTGCTTGATGCCAAACGTGGCGACATCGGCGCCACCGCCGAACAATACGCGCGCGAAGCTTTCGAGCGCTACGACGCCGACGCAGTGACCGTCAATCCTTACATGGGTTTTGATTCCGTCGAGCCTTATCTTGAGTGGCAAGATCGCGGTGTCATCGTCTTGTGCCGTACATCCAATCCAGGTGGTTCGGATCTGCAGTTTTTGAACGTTGACGGACAGCCGCTGTATCAGCATGTCGCACGTCAGGTCGCCTCAAAGTGGAATCGTCATGGACAGTGCGGTCTGGTGGTCGGTGCAACCTTCCCGCAAGAACTCGCCGAGGTACGCGCCATCGTTGGCGATATGCCTTTGCTAGTGCCCGGTATTGGCGCGCAGGGTGGTGACATCAAAGCTACCGTCGAGGCCGGACAAACCGCCGACGGTACTGGGATGATGATCAATTCGTCGCGTGCGATTTTGTATGCAAAGCCCGAGGCCGATGAAGATTTTTCCGAAGCTGCCGCGCGTGTTGCACGCGAAACGAGGGATGCAGTGAATCAGTTTCGGCGCGCTCGTTGATACTGTCTGTCGAGCTAAGTTAAATCTTCACATTCGCTTTCGGTTTTTAGTTGGAGCCCCAGCAAAGGCTCACGACTAATCAGAGCAATGCAAAGACCATCGGCGGAAACGGTCACAGACGCCAGTAGTTCGGAATCCAACCCAGAGCGTCAACTCATCGCCATCGCTAGCATCATCGTCGCCGACGAATGCCGACCGTATTTAAATCCTCAGTGCGCTCACCGATCATCGGCTGCTGGCCTACGATGATTTCTCCCGAGATGTAAAGCTCGTCTAAAAATATTTTCATACTTCTCTTAGTCAATCGCTTTTCTCATGCGAAGGCGATTTAAAAATTTTGGTGTCAGCGTAGATTTATAAAATTTCAGTACTGAAATTTTTAATCTCATCTATTCATTCTATTTTTTGGCTCAGCACGATGAGCATGCAGGTCTTCACATCAATTTTGGGTCAGCAGCCCGGATGTCATGGCAATGACTAGGTAAGGTGCTTCGTTGTTGATAAATTGATACAGCTGCGCGCTGTCGCTTGTGCTGTCATCAATGATGTGCATCACCTAACGGCTGCTATTGGCAGCGATTGTGATTCGGATCACCTTGCGCGGCGCACGGCAGGGGCAGCTATTTTTTTTAATACGGCTGCTGGAACAAAAATAGAAGTTCGGACACCAAACAGGCAAATCTTCAATCAACAACGGAGCATTGTATGAGCGACAAAAATATTACCAACCGACGGCCTGATGTACCGACCACAACCTTAACGGAACCGCGTATTGAACACTTTGCCGACCGTGTCATCATCAGCCTGCCTAACGGTGTATGGAATGAGGCGCTACAAGAACAGGCACAATCCGCGAACATAAGACCTGACCCAAGAGCGGTAGCCGACTTGATTGCAAGCGAACGTTCTCAACCGGTCGCCAACCGAAGCACTGCTACAGGGGCGCGCCCGGTTTTGCACTCAGACCCGCGCGATGCAAGTCCCCTGACCTATTGCGACCGGACGCGCCGCATCATTTCGCTGGTCGGATTCGTCGTCAGTTCCGCGACGATCCTCGGAGTCCATATGGCAGGCAATGACGGTAAGGTACCTGGCTTTCAGCCGATTAAATTGTACGAAAATGACAGAAATCTAGATTTCCTTGGCTTTGTGGGCGTCTCTAGTATTTGTATGATCATTGTTTATGCGGTGATGTACAAAGTAGTGACTCAATAGCAGTGACGTTTGCGCCCCTGAAAGTCGAAGAATCAAATAACTAGTAATTGGCGTTCTATCCCGCTTAATCGGGTTCTGGAGTGCCTTACAATTTTTTATCAA
>CAMBJI010000285.1 GCA_945867725.1 Bordetella parapertussis | reverse complement strand
ACGGCAGCCAGTCAGTCAAACGCAGCGCTACATTCTTTGTATTGGTAAATGCAGTCGCGGTCTTGCAGACCTGGGGCATCAGCATGCTGCTAGCCTACTATGTGTTGGGCTGGTTAGGCATCACCCGTTTTGTTCCCGAAATAGCGCATGCAGTGGGTGTCGCTGTCCCGGTGTTCACCAGCTATCTCGGTCACAAACGCTGGTCATTCAAATAAATCCATACTGTTCCAGAAAGCGGCAGCCGCGTAGTGGCAGGTAGGTCGGCACGCGGTAATAGGTCTCGGCGATTTTCTTCAGTACTCGCTCGTAATACGGATCAAAATGAAAGCCACGGCCTTCGGCCATCCAGAAGCTGGCACCATCGAGTTTGAATTCTTTTATCTGAACGTCATCGAAATAGGCTGTGAAGTTTTCCGCCAGCAGGCGTTTGGTGCTAACAATGCGCAGGGTGCGACCTTCAAAGGTGCGGAAGTCTGTAATGTTGTCATCGAAGCGCGCATGAAAACTGCCCGCGCCAAACACAGGCACATACGTTTGTGCATGGAAGGCCAGCAATGAAGCGCCGCTGTAGGACTGCGTCATCAAGGTACCGTTATCCGGCATACCTTCTTTCAGCATCGTGATTAGCGCAGGTGCTTCCCGATGCATCACGATGTCCTGATGAATCTTAAGCGATTTGAAATAGTCAGAGGGCAGGTGCGCAATCAGCGCCAGCACTAGCAGATGCGGTACGCCCAACCAAACCGCCCAGCGCCGGTGCTGGGTCAATGACGCTTCCGACATATGCAGACCAGCGAACAAGAACACGAAGGGCAAGAAGGCCAGCACCCAGTGCAGACCTATGCTTTTATAAAACGACAGCAAAAGAAACAGCACGAAGGGCACGACAAAGAGGGATGTCAGGCGCCAGTCATTACGCCAACTTTTTATTTTTACGATCTGCCAGGTAGTCCACGGTGTAACCAAATAAATCACCATCGCGATGTAAACACCGAGATGCTTCAGTGTGAAATGGGCACCCTGATTTCGGTTGATCAGATTGAACAGAAAGTTATTCCAGCAATGGGTGGTATTCCACGCGAGATTGAGCAGCATGAAAGGCAGAGCGCAGAGCGCAATCACCAGTAACCGCCACCAGCCACCACGTCGTGGCAAAAAATAAACGGCGTAGGCAATCGCCAGCAAGCCCGCAAAATACTTGGATAGCAGTGCCAGCCCAAGCAGCACGCCACTGGCCGCGTACCACCGCAGCTGATTAGCCAGCGCGTTAGGCACTGCATTGGCCACATCACCGGCCACATCATCGGCCACATCGCCGGCCAACTCGGCTCTGATTAACGCGTAGCCGGAGAAGAATAGGAAAAAAACCAGCGGCGTGTCGGTGGTGATCAGATTGAGCGACCACGTAAAGGGCAGCGCCAGAAAGAGGCTGCCAAGCAGCCAGCGCTTGCCCGCCGCCGCAGGTGACAAACGGTCGAGCAGATCCATCATGCCCAGCGTGATCACAATCCACAGCAGAATCGCCGGCAGCCGCAACACCAGCAGATTCGAAGAAAACTGCTGCAGCAGCCAGAGTATCCAGCCCGCCATCGGCGGATGATCGTAGTACCCACCCCAGTCCAGATGCTTGCCCCATTGATAAAAATAGGCTTCATCGCCGGTCAGCGGTATCGCTAGCGCTAGCCACAGCTTGATCAGGGTCGTGATCGCCAGCACTTGGTAAAACAGGCGGCGATGCGTATCTGTCGTGGAAACGTCCTGGGTCATTGGGTAGCGCCGAAACTGTGAGCAGAAGGGCAAGCGGGTTCAAAGAACCGCGATTTTCCACCATTACGGGCAGAAAATTTCGTGCCGTGATAATTTAATTGCATACGATACAAGACGCGGTATTCAAGTTAACTATTTTGCATTAAAACGAAACGTCTTTGTCGCCGTTTTAACACTTTAAACATGGAGATTCCCATGACCACCTTCCGATCATTATTGTTAGTTTTCTCGTTGATTTTTTGCGGGTCTATGCCGGCTGCTTTCGCGGGCACATTGGAGACGAATCCCGAAGCCAACCGCGCTGATCCTGATTTCGTCGCTGGCAAAAAAGCCATTGAACGCAAAGACTGGAAAGCTGCGATTGAATATTTTAAAGCGGCCAACAAGCGGCTAGAAAACGCCGATCTGCATAGCCACCTAGGATTTGCTTTCCGCAAATCCGGCGATCTCGATAGTGCATTCAATCATTACAAAGTTGCGCTCGGCATCGATCCCAATCATCGCGGTACGCACGAGTATTTGGGTGAGGCGTATGTTAAAGCCGGTAATCTAGATAAAGCACGCCAGCATCTGGCCCGATTGGAAGAGATTTGCGGTAAAGATTGCGAAGAGTATCTGGATCTCGCCCGTGCCATTGCATCGAATGGCAAGGCGAAGTAGTTCTCTTGAAAGGCGGACGGATCGAATTTGTCGGTTGGCACCCCATGCTAGGTCAGAATTAAGATTCTGACCTTATTTCAGGATGTCATTTTTATCCATCGTATGAATCATATCAAGATCGCTACCGAATTTTTTCAGAAAGCGCACAAATAGGCGAATGGGTACCCCATTTTCAAATGGGAGTTCGTGCCGCCCATAAAGATGCTGGGGTCCAGAATCGCGTACCAGCCGGATACTCAAGGAGCTATCGCGGCTGTTCTGTTTTTCGATGACTTCCTCAATCTGATCATCGAAAGCAATGTCTTTGATAAGAATCTTTCCTTCGAGCGAAATTTTTTTCTCTTCGTGGTCCAAGTAAATCCATACTTTGTGTGCAAGACCACGTTCTGCCATCAGTGCTTTGGAGGGCATGATCTCCGACTGTATTTTATTTTTCTTGAGAAATGTATAAATGTTATCGGAATCAATTTCATCGGGATAAAGAATGGCAGCGGTCGTATCGTTCGTCTGGCTGCGAGTCTCGTCAATCATCTCAAGGATTTCATGCGTGAGCTGGGGTACGTGTTCCACAGGGATTTTTTTTGCCCTGCACACCCTGATCATGATCTGGCTGATCTCGTGGATCTGTTTGTCGGGTAGTTGTATGTCGGGAGACGCCGTTGAGGCGGCAGGTCGGCGGTAGTCCATCTGAGTTTTGGGGGTGAGGTAGCTGCTGAATTTAATCATGTCCTGCAGTACGACACTTTTTTTTGCCAGAAAAAAGTAATGTTTGACCAGCATATTTGCGCAAACGGCATCGTGAAAAGTATTCAGGAAGTCTTCGAATTCCGGGTCTTTGATGAAGGAAGTG
>CAMBJI010000284.1 GCA_945867725.1 Bordetella parapertussis | reverse complement strand
TTGTCGCACATTTGAAACGATTATCGCCAGTTATTGGTTACACAGATATCAGGAAATAACTATTTGCCATGTTGGCCGATAGGAAAAAAATATCTGAAAAAACTGGGGATGACATCATGCTTAGCAAAATCTACTCAAACGTCAGTCGTTATTCACACGGACCAGCAGCTATTCCGAAAGTCCATCAAGCCAAGCGCTCGCTGAACAACCAGAGCAATACAAACGCCAGAATGGTGCGGCTGACCAACGAATGCATGTCTGCTCTGAGTCGCGTAGAGATTACGAAAGCGCTTCAAAGCACCATAAACGCGCTTGAGGACAAGTACTACACTGACCTTCAACAGATGACTGAAGACGAATACAAAGCACTTCCCGATCATGCGATCTTTGAGCCGGACGGCTCCCGAGAAGCCCGACAGCGGGCGCAGGCAGTCCAGGTATACAGGGGTGTAGGCGCAGTGGCCCGATTCTTGGAAGACTATGATGTCCACAAGCCTGGCATGAGTCTTTGTGATGCGATCACCAAAAAACATCACAGTCGCCTGTTGAATTCGTTTCATGAAAGTTTTCCAAGCTTAAAACTCTCAGATCAAATGGCGCTCACCAGTGCGATACACCCTGATGTGATTTCCAAACTAAATCTTCCTTGCTCTAGAGAAGAGGGGCAACTCTCGATCGCTAACCAATTGGCGGGCACGCCGCAACTCGACGAGAATCATTTCATCGCGCTGCTGGACTACTGCAGCTCCAGTACAGGAAACTTTAATGCGATCAACGATAGTAAGCGTACACTGCAGCTATGCAAGATAGACACATTGACCTCGATTACGTCCTGCCTATCCAAACCGCTAGACGAAGGTCTGGAAATTCTGTCAAGGTATCCGGCGTTTGTTTACAAAGGTCCGGCGTGGAAGGGAATCGCGCTACTGGAACCTGCTGGACCCTACCGTTTATCGCACATCCAACCTGGGATGTCGTACACGAGCCCACACTGGTCCTCAGTCACGCATATCGAGCGCCAAAACTACTCTGAAAAAGGGGATGGATACCGTACTTGCAAGCTCTCTATTGCCCATGCAGAAGGCGTCCACGTCCACATGTTCAATGACGAAACATCAATCAAGGAAGGTGAGGTGATGCTGCCGCCAAAACCGATGTATTTTATTGAAGACCCCAAGACCGAAAAAAGAAACTCTATGGCTGCGATAACAATTCACTGCACGATGAAGTCAAATCTGCCAGAAAAAAATGCTAATACCGTAGAGCCTTATGCGATTCGTGTCTAAGGCTTCCAGCCCGGTGCGCGCTTCTCAATAAAAGCCTGCACTCCCTCGAGTGCAGCCTCATCCATCATATTGCAAGCCATGGTTTCACCGGCCAATTGATAAGCCGCCGAAATTCCCATTTCAAGCTGTCGGTAAAACAGCTGCTTGCCCATCGCAATCGATACGGCTGGCTTGGCCAGAATACTTTCGGTCAGTGCTGAGATAGCCTGGTCTAACTCCTGCAGCGGCACAACGCGATTGATAAGTCCGCGTTCGAGTGCTGCTTGCGCATCAATGAATTCTCCGGTGAGTAGCATTTCCATCGCCTGCTTGCGCCCCAGGTTGCGCGACAAGCCGACCGAGGGCGTAGAGCAGAACAAGCCGTAGTTGATACCAGAGACTGCGAATGTCGCTTCTTGCGATGCCACTGCAAGATCACACATCGCCACCAACTGACAACCTGCAGCGGCAGCAATGCCCTGAACACGCGCAATAACAGGCTGCGGCATTTGCTGAATGGTCAGCATCATTTTGCTGCACTGATCAAACAGCTTTTTATAGTAGGCGGCCGATGGTGAGGCGCGCATCTGCTTGAGATCATGACCGGCGCAGAAGGCTTTGCCGTTAGCCGCCAGAATGACCAGACGCGCGGTAGCGTCCTTGGCGATCGTATCCAACTCAGTCTGCAAGACGTTGAGCATTTCCTCGGACAGCGGATTGAATTTATCGCCACGATTGAGTGTGAGCTTGACGACATCGCCATCGCGTTCATGCAGCACATACGGCGTATCAGGATTGATTGCGTTCTGCGTCATGGTGTCTCCCATCGGTTCTATTTTTTAATCTGAGTCGTCTTCAACGTGGACTTCTTGTGGTTCAGCCAAGGACGGTGGTGGCTGATAACTAGCCAGCAACGCGACCCGATTGGTCGGCGTCTCTAAACTGATGCGCCCGAGTGCGCCGCTGCGATAATCAAGTAACAAAGTGTGCGCCGCTTTTTCAAAGTCGGGAGCACCCCCTTTGAGGCGATAAGCACGGCGCAGAGCAATCGCTTCAATGACACCGACGGCGTCCATATCCTCAAGCGAAAAACCATAACGGCCCACCAGCAAAGCCGGATAACGCTCGAGTAGCAGGCCTGCCAGAAACGTCGCAATTTCTTCCTCAATGATGGCATTCACCCCAATCGCATGGCTGGCGGCAAGCATCAGTCCATCGGTAGGATGCTCAATCTTTGGCCACATCAGTCCGGGCGTATCGATCAGCACGATATTGTTGCCCAGATAAAGCCGCTGTTGAGATTTGGTCACCGCTGGCTCATCACCTACCTTAGCGACCCGCTTTTTCAGCAGCGCATTCATGAGCGTCGATTTGCCGACGTTGGGAATACCCATGATCATGACGCGCAGCGGTTTCAGGTTCGTTCCGCGGTGCGGTGCCAGTTTCAAAGCCAGCGCTGGAATTTTTGCGACATCGGCAGGCTTGCGGCAAGAGATCGCCACCGCATGGACTTGCGGCTGCTTCGCATAATGGGCGATCCAGGCGCGGGTCGCCTCGGGGTCCGACAGATCACTCTTATTCAAAAGCTTCAGGCAAGGCCGCTGGCGCGCGAGGCGTAGTGATTCGATCATGGGGTTACTGCTGGCCTGGGGCACGCGCGCATCGAGCACCTCGATGACGAGGTCGACTTTTTCCATGGACTCCGCCGCTTTTTTGCGCGCGGCGTTCATGTGACCGGGGAACCACTGAATGGACATGGCGTGACTGCTAGAACCTATTGGAGCCCGTATTCTAACCGGGTCACAAGGGGCGCTCAGCCCTTACGAGCCTGACCGCCCCAATGGGAGACGCCCCGCAGGAGCCGCCGCGGGAGAACTTCCGCAGAGTCATTTCGCCACAGTCTTGACATAACAGCAGAACACTACTCGCTTAAGCCATAAGTCGTTTCTGTGCCAACACATGCCACCACGGGTAAAGAATAGAAAATCGATATCCCTATCAAGGTATCGCTCCGCCCC
>CAMBJI010000283.1 GCA_945867725.1 Bordetella parapertussis | reverse complement strand
GCGCGATGAGCGTCGCTTAAATCGACAATCGGCCGACACGGGAATGAGAAATTCCCCATTCATAAAGCGTTGTTTCAAACGACATTTGATGACACGAGTATCTTTAGCAAAAACGGTCAAACTGAATTTGCCATCCTCACTTGTAAGGTCGCCGCTCGGGCCCTAGACAAGAAACGCTGGCTTCAGGTGGATGCGCCGTTAATTATTTTAGAGATAGATAACGAAGGCGACTGTCTGGAGTCTAGGTGGCCCGGGGCTAAATCGAACCGGGCTGAGGACGCCTAATCCAGCCGCAAATCATTTCCAATTAAGATTTAGTTTTCTATGAGATGTGGCGCAGTCACGCAAATACAAATTGATCAGGGTCTGGTAGGGAATTCCAATTTCTTCAGAAATGGCTTTGAAATAACCAACAGAATCCTCATCAAGTCGGATGGTGATGGATTTCTTCAACTGCGTTGAATAGGGATTCTTGCGAGCCTTTGAAAAATCATACTCATCGCGCATGGTAATCACCTTTGTTTATAAGATTTCGTCTCGTGGGTCGTGGCTTTTCTTGCAGAGATAATTCGAACAACATCGTCTGCACCCCGGTAGCAGTGACACACCACGACCAGTCGTAAGGAAAAACTAAGGCCCAATAATATGAATCTCTCTTCATCGGCCGAGTGGTTGGGGTCGTCAATCAGCTTCGCATGCTCATCGTAAAAGGCAGACTTAGCCTCTTCAAATGAAATTCCATGCTTCTTAAGATTGGTCGAGGCCTTGCGGGCATCCCATTCGAATCGGAGTGAATTCATATGTACATTGTAATTACGGTCCCGGGGAAGTTCAACCGATGTTTTTCAATGTGCGAATAGCCTGCTCCAAATGCAAAAAGCCCCCGTTATTGCTAACGAGGGCTTTGCTTACTTGGTGGCCCGGGGCGGAATCGAACCACCGACACAAGGATTTTCAATCCTCTGCTCTACCGACTGAGCTACCAGGCCAAGAGGCGGGAGTATAGCAAAACATTCCGCCCCTGAAAAGCGAAGTCCTTTTGCCGCTATATAATGGCTGCTTCTCTGAAAGCGCTCCCTCATTCATGAAAACCTCTTGCGACATCTGTGTGATCGGCAACGGTGCGATCGGCAAGGCCAGCGCTCTGGCGCTGGCGCAGGCAGGGCTCGAGGTGGTGCTGGTCGCACCTTCATCACCGTCGCCTGGCGCGACGTCGGCCAAACCGTTATCAGATACAAATCACTGGGATCACCGCGTTTACGCGCTCAATCACGTCGCGCGCTCACTGCTGTCCTCGCTGAAGGTTTGGGATGCGATGGCGGCAGAACGTATCGCGCCTGTTGACGCGATGGCGGTCCAGGGTGATGCGGCTGATCAGTCTGGATTGCTGAGTTTTGATGCCTTTGGCGCGCGGGTCGATGCGTTGGCCTGGATTGTCGAAGATAGCAACCTCAATCAGGCGCTGGATGCGGCCTTGCGCTTCGCGTCGGGCTTGAAGATCGTTCATGGTGTTGCTACAGCCTTGGACCGCACCGCTGATGTCGCTCAGATCACGCTCGGCAATGGTGACCTTATTTCGTCCAAGCTCCTGCTGGGCGCTGATGGTGCGAACTCTTGGGTGCGTACGCAGGCCGATATCGGCATGGACTACCGTTCGTATTACCAGCAGGCCGTCGTCGCGAATTTTGAGTCCGAACATGCGCACTACGGCGTTGCTAGTCAGTGGTTTCTTGGTGCTGATGGCATCGTGGCCTTGCTGCCTTTGCCGGGTCATCGGGTGTCGCTGGTCTGGTCTGCGCCCGACGCTTTGGCCAACACGCTACTTGGCGAATCCGCCAAGCAGTTAGCACAGCGCTTGATGGCCTTACCCGGCCAAACACTCGGTCAGCTGCGCATGCTGCCACCCGACGCGCCAAAATTTTTGCCTTTGCGTCTTATCCGTGCTCATTCGCTGGTCGCAGACCGCGTGGCCTTGGTCGGTGATGCAGCCCATGTGGTGCATCCACTCGCGGGTCAAGGTATGAATCTGGGTTTTGCGGATATTCAGTCGCTGCTGGACGCGATTGCGAAGCGTGATCAGCCAGCGGATTGCGGCGATGCTCGTACTTTGGGTCGTTACGCACGCGCACGAAAAGAAGAGGTGCTGCTGATGCACATTGCGACCGATGGTCTGCAGCGATTGTTTGCCTCCGAGCTCCCACCCGTCAAATTGCTGCGCAATGCCGGCATGGGGCTGGTCAATAAACTTCCATTCCTCAAGCGCAGGTTGATGACGCATGCGCTGGGGCCATCCCTTTCCATCCACACAGATTCTTGATAATGAAGAAAATCCAATTACTGACCTCGCTGGCCGGCGCTTTGTTGACCGTGACCTTGAGTTTGACTGCCTGCGCCGATTCGGTCGAGGCGAATATCAAAAAGACTTTGCAAAAACATCTCGGTGCGGGTACTCCTATTGAGACGGTCGTAAAAACACCGTACAGCGGCCTGTACGAGGTCAAGATAGGCGCCGAGATCGTATACACCGACGCAGAAGGTAAATACATTTTTATTGGTCGTGTCGTCGATGCTGAATCTTCCAAAGATCTGACCGAGGCGAGGCTGGAAGAAGTGAACAAAATTAAATTCGCCGACTTGCCGCTCGATCTGGCTGCAAAGTCAGTCAAAGGCAATGGTAAGCGTGTGATTGCGGTATTCGAAGATCCTAACTGCGGCTACTGCAAGCGCTTCCGCAAGACGCTGACCGAAATCAATGACGTGACGATCTATACCTTCATGTACCCAATTTTGGGTGAAGACTCGAAAACCAAAGTGAAAAACATCTGGTGTTCTGCCGACCGTGCGAAAGCCTGGGATGACTGGATGCTGAATGCCAAGGTACCTGCTGCCGCGCCAAGCTCATGCTCTGCCGCAGCGAATGACAAGGTGGTTGAGATCGGTCGCAAGCTGGGTGTGTCCGGTACGCCGACCGTGTTTTTTACGGATGGAACGCGGGTGCCTGGTGCGCTTGATGTAAAAAAGCTTGAGGCTAAATTGGCTTCGATTAAGTAGTGAACTGTTTTATTTAACGCTCAAGTTTTTTAGGTATTCAACGAACGCCGCTGGATCCCGGCTTTCGCCGGGATGACGGTAGATGTTTTGGGGCCGCCTAAAAAAATACATTAATCATGGCAAATGGGGCGCATGCGTGACACTGACATTGCAAGTTCTCTGCCTAATCTTGTGGCGGTATGAGCATTCAAGAGTTGCGGCCCTCAAAACCGTCATCACATGCAAGTGATGACGGTTTTTAGGCCAAGCACTCTTCGCACGTCATCCCGGCGAAAGCCGGGATCCAGTGTCGTTCGTCATGCCTCCGCTGGCT
>CAMBJI010000282.1 GCA_945867725.1 Bordetella parapertussis | reverse complement strand
TCGTGATATCGAGGATGTTTTTGCAGAGTTGGACAAGGCCAATTAGCAATGACCGACAAAGCGAAGGTCAGAGTAGTGATCCTTGATTTGGCAGAAAAAGACCTTATAGAACTAAGGGCCTATGTCATTAAAAATTTTTCTTTAAAAATGTGGCAAAGTACTTTTGCAGAAACAAAAGAAACTATTTGAAGTTTGCAGCATTTCCCACAAGCAGTATTAATTCCTGACGAAATTGGCGATACCAAAACCGCGCAATTGAAGCGGCGCAGGTGATGTTCGCCGGGATACGCAGTAGGACGCCCGGAGCGAAGCAAGACTTGAAATACCGATCAATTACGAGCATTTTCTTTTTCACGCATCTTGATTAAATCAGCAGCCGTTAATTCAACGTCTTTACCATCGACTGAAACAAGGATGCTGGTGTTGGTCTTGATAGCTAGATCTTCAGCCGATCGAGCTGCCCGAAGTATGGCGGCATATGAGCCAGCTAAATCTGGATCAGATGAGTTACGAATATCTCTGGAATTCATTTGTCGCTCCAGTCAATTAGTTTGGGGGGGCGGTGATAGCTGTCGTAAAGCACCCATGAGTCAACTGCCTCTTTGTAGTACTGATGGAAGTTTTCTAATCCAGATTTGAAACGTCTGAGAATTACATCGTCAGGAATGTTGTGACCACCCTGAAGAACGCGTCGAGCAACTCTTGATACTGCGATCTGCTCGTTGGGTAACGACAAGAACCAAAGCTTGACTTGATAGCCACACGCTCGCCAGCCGGCAATCTTTTTCAAATAAGACATGCCGGACAGCGTAGTTTCAAAAGCGAAGCTATGTCCAGCGCTTGCACATTCGTCAATTTCTTCTAACATCAGACGCCCAGCTTTGAAAGAAGCCGTATCGGGATTAAAAGGAGCAAGGCCAGCAGCAATCAAATCGGCGTTGATAAACCTGAGCGTTTGAGCTTCAACCGGCAAAAAGTCTCGGGCAAAGGTGGTTTTGCCTGCACCGTTAGGTCCTGCAATGATGATGATTTTTTTCAAATTTAACCTACGTTTCATAAATTTTAAGCTCTGCAGGCCTGCTTGCCAACCGAAAGACATCTCAATGTTTATGCGCAATGACATGAATTCCTTGCCTATCCGACGACTGTGACGGTCAAATCAAAAAACCCTATCAACGTGAGTGTCGCGGCGTAGTGCGGTCGTTCCCCTGATTACATGAATCTCAGCGCTTGTGGATGGGATGGTAAGCGCCAAGGCTTCGGATGTTGCTGTCAAAAAACCCTCATCAGAAGACTTGTCGCTATTGCAATGAATGTAACTCAATACACCTGCTTAAATATATGCATATCATATGTATACTGCGTCTTTGGACATCATATTTGACCCTGAAAAAGCTCGCAGCAATTAGGTAAAGCATGGCGTCAGCTCTGCTCATGCCGAGCAGGCTTTGCGTGACGAGTTCGCGGTCACGATCCAAGACCCAGATCATCGTGATGAGAAACGTTTTTTGACGCTGGGCATGGACACAATCGGGCGAATACTTGTGGCGTGTCACACGCAGCGCGGAGAGCTGACGCGTTTGATATCTGCTCGCAAAGCAAGTCCTAACGAGACAAGGAACTACCATGGATAAAGAATATGATTTCAGTAAAGGTAAGCGTGGTGCAGTGATCGCATCTCCTGGGAAGACACGTATCACGATCATGCTTGACGATGATGTCATTGACTCATTTAAGAACAAAGCCGAAAGCTCTGGTCGCGGTTACCAAACCATGATTAATGAAGCTTTACGACAAGCACTGGATCCCGAGTCCGCTCCGGTAACTCTGCGTGGACTTCGAAAATTACTTGATGAGCGTTTGTCTGCTTGATTGAAAAACAGGTATCGCTTGACTAACGTCGCGATCTGCAATTCAGATACCTGCGAGCGAAGCGCCACAATGAAACCAAAAAACAGAAAAGCCCCACCTTGTGAGTGGGGCTTTTTGTTTTATTTGGTAGGCCGTGCGGGATTCGAACCTGCGACCAACGGATTAAAAGTCCGCTGCTCTACCAGCTGAGCTAACGACCCGAAAGACCGCGATTATACTTAAATCGTCGAACTCTTGTCAAACGCAAACACATGACCGGCCTCAGTAATGAGGTCAGCTTAGTCCGTTACCTATTTAAGTGCGCCTAGTTTTGATCTGGCAGTCTTTGCTGCGGTTGACTCGGGGTACTTCTTGATCAAGGCTTCCATCGTGTCACGCGCTGCACTCTTGTCGCTTAAGTCGTCCTGACAAATTGCAAGATTGAGCATGGCGTCAGGTGCTCTTTGAGTCATTGCGTAGCGATTGATGACGGTCTGCAGTGCAGGAATGGCATTTTTGCAGTCACCCTCAGCGAAGTAGCTGCTGCCTAGTAAGTAATAGGCTTGCGCCGCATAGCCCGAACCGGGGAAGCGCTGCAGGAAAGCCACGAAAGACTGCGAGGCACGAGCAAAATCTTTTTTCTTCAGCAGGGCAGCGGCTTCGTCGAACTGTTTTTGTTCAGTCTGAGTCACTTCGACCTCAACCCCATCGATGGTTTGATTGCGCGGTTCCAGTTTACTTAGGCGCTGACTTAGGTCTGCGTAGAGATCTTTCTCTCGTCGCTGCGTGTTGGCCAGATCATTGGTCAGCTTGTCAATTTTCTGTTGAGCCGCATTCAGTTCGTTCGAGATGATTTCGACCTGACCACGCAGTTCGGCAACTTCACCGCGCAGCAGATTACGAAGTTTTTCCAGGTCGGTAAAAAGCGCGTTAAGCTTTTTATCATCGGCCTTTGTATCGATGCGCCGTGCAATCTGCTCGATCTCACTATCAATGCGGGTATTGAGATCTTTGAGCTGCGTGCGTAACTGCAAAATGGTTCGGCGGGCATCCGAATCTTCAAAGGCATGCGCCTGCATGGGCAACACACTGCATGCCATTGCGAAGGCGACGACATACCGTGTGCTGATTTTTGGATTCATGGTTGGAATCAGTAAGCGATATCAGCGCGGCGATTCTCTTTCCACGCTTCTTCGCCGCTACCTAGAGCCTTGGGCTTTTCTTTGCCGAAGGATACGGCTTCCATTTGCGAATCCGGTACGCCTTTCAGTGCGAGTGCGCGACGTACGGCATCCGCACGTTTCTGGCCCAGTGCCAGGTTGTACTCGCTGCCACCACGCTCATCGGTATTACCTTGAATGAGCACTTTGCGATCAGGACGGGAGGCCAGATATTTGCCATGGGCATCGATCACAGCGTTGAACTCATCTTTGACGACATAGCTGTCCACATCGAAATAGATGCTCCGCTTGGCCAGGACGCTTGAGGGATCATTGAGCGGGTCGTTGGCATTGGCATTGGCATTGGCATTGG
>CAMBJI010000281.1 GCA_945867725.1 Bordetella parapertussis | reverse complement strand
TGCCTGCAACCGAAACGCCGGTAACTGTAACGCCGCCAAGCGAAACGCCCGCCATCAAGACACCCGCCATCAAGGCATCGACAAGCTCAGTGCGCGCACCTCGCGCACGCGCTCCCGAGCGTGATCATCGCATCGTCAATCAACCCGGTTTTGTACTGCATAGTTATCCGTACAAAGAAACCAGTCTCATCATTGATCTGTTTTCGCGCGACCACGGACGCGTGGCTCTCGTCGCCAAAGGCGCTAAGCGCCCCCATTCCAAACTGCGTGGTGTATTACAAACTTTTCAGCCCTTGCAGTTGGCGTGGATGGGCAAATCCGAAGTACGTACGCTGGTGTCGGCGGAATGGGTCGGTGGCATGCTGCCACTCGAAGGCGCTGCTTTGCTATGTGGTTTCTATTTGAATGAATTACTAGTCAAGCTACTCGCGCGCGATGATCCGCATGCGCCATTGTTTGATCACTACATGTCAGCGCTCAATCAGCTGGCGCATGATGAGCCGCCGGCGATCGTGCTCAGAAAATTCGAATTATCCTTGCTAAAAGAAACGGGTGTGGCGGGCAATCTGGCTGTGTGCGTACAAACTGGCCAGCCTGTCGATGAGCAAAAAACCTATGTCATTGATCCTGAGCGAGGCGCGCGTGCTTCGCTGGCCAGTGATACTTCGCCTTCAGTCACCGGCAAGACGCTGCTCGACATGGAAGCAGGCGATTACAGCGACAGCACGACACAGCTGCAGAGTAAATTTTTGATGCGGCATCTGCTATCGCATAATCTGGGCGGTATGCCGCTCAATACTCGGCAAATTCTCATCGATCTACTGCAACTCTGACCTGATAAAAAAGACGGACATCTCATGAGTTATCTTCATCCTCAAGCCACTAGCATCGATCTCGGTATTAATATCGATCACGTCGCCACTTTGCGCAATGCACGGGGTACGAAATATCCCGATCCGCTGCAGGCAGCGCTACTGGCCGAGCAGGCAGGTGCCGATGCGATCACCCTGCATTTGCGTGAAGACCGCCGGCATATCAAAGACGCCGATCTGGAAGCCATACGCCCGCGTCTGACCACGCGCATGAATCTTGAATCTGCGATTACCGAAGAAATGCTGGATATCGCGTGTCGTATCAAACCTGAAGATGTTTGTCTGGTTCCCGAGCGGCGCAATGAGGTGACGACCGAAGGTGGGCTTGATGTCATTCGCTACTTCGATGAAGTTCGCAAGGCTTGTACGCGGCTCGCAGCTCAGGGTATCCGCGTATCGCTTTTCATTGATGCTGATGCAGAGCAAATCAAGGCTTCCGCCGAAGCTGGTGCGCCCGTCATCGAACTGCATACCGGTCGCTATGCCGATCTCGAGGGCGATGCCCAGCTAGGCGAGCTGGAACGCATCAAGCGTGGCGTGAATATGGGAATCACCCACGGCCTGAAAGTCAATGCGGGTCACGGCCTGCACTACACCAACGTGCAGGCGATTGCCGCCATACCCGAGATCACCGAGCTCAACATCGGTCATGCCATCGTCGCGCATGCCATCTTTGTGGGTTGGGAAAATGCAGTGCGCGAAATGAAAGCGGCGATGATCAAGGCGCGCCTAGCATCGGTGCGTTCATGATCTTTGGCATCGGTACCGATATCCTGAAGATATCGCGCGTCGAAGCCGTGCTCGGTCGGTATGGCGATCGCTTTGCATCGCGCATTCTTGGTCCAGAAGAAATGGAAAAATACCTGCGCCGCAAACAAAAAGTCGAGGCACGGGGTTTGCGTTTTCTGGCCACGCGCTTTGCGGCCAAAGAGGCTTTTTCCAAAGCCATTGGTCTGGGCATGCGCATGCCTATGACTTGGCGCGCGGTTCAGTTTTTGAATACACCCAGTGGCAAACCTATGGTGGTCACCAGTGGCGCCCTCACCGAATTCATGCAAGCGCAGGGTCTCAGTGCCCAGGTCTCATTGACCGATGAGGCAGAATACGCAGTAGCGTTCGTCGTCGTGGAGAAATCATAACAATGCAAAACCAGATTCAATTACCCGGCCCCGTCATGCTCGACGTGATCGGCACCGAACTTGTTGCACAAGACCGCCGCCGTATCCGCGATCCACTGACGGGCGGAGTAATTCTGTTTGCGCGCAATTACACCGACCGCGCGCAATTGACAGCGCTGTGTGAAGCGATACATACCGAACGACCGGGCTTACTGATTGCTGTCGACCATGAAGGCGGGCGAGTGCAGCGTTTTCGTAGTGATGGTTTCACGCGCTTGCCTGCGATGCGCCGCTTGGGTGAGCTCTGGGATCGCGATGTACTCGCTTCCTGCAAGCTGGCTACGGCGCTCGGTTATGTGCTGGCGGCCGAGCTGCGTGCCTGTGGTGTGGACTTGTCGTTCACGCCGGTGCTGGATTTGGATTACGGTGCTTCCGAAGTGATTGGCGATCGCGCGTTTCATCATGATCCGCGTGTGGTTACGCTGCTGGCAAAGAGTCTCAATCATGGTCTGGCACTGGCTGGCATGGCCAATTGCGGCAAACATTTTCCTGGTCACGGATTCGTCGCAGCGGATTCGCACATCGCGATTCCCGTTGACGAGCGCGATCCCAAAGACATTCTCAAGGACGATGCAGCGCCTTATGGTTGGCTCGGCATGAGTCTGGCCGCTGTTATGCCGGCGCACGTGATTTACCCGAAGTTTGACAAACACCCTGCGGGTTTCTCGCGCAAATGGCTGTCCTTGCTGCGTCATGACCTGAGTTTTGATGGTGTAATTTTCAGTGACGATTTATCGATGGAAGGTGCCAGTGTTGCCGGCACCGTTGTCGATGGTGCGCATGCTGCTTTGGCTGCCGGCTGTGACATGGTCTTAGTGTGTAATTCACCCGACAAAGCAGATCAGCTGCTGCAAGGTCTGGACCCGTCGGTCAGCATCGATGCGCAGGCATCTGCGCAGCGTATTGCAGCGCTGGCGCCGACCTCCAGCGCGAAAGACTGGGACGCCTTGCATGAAGACGGTCACTACCTTGCCGCTAAACAGTTGCTGGCAGATTTCGCCCAAGCCGTCTAAGACCTGAAGCGACACCATGTCGGAGACTACGCCACCCGATATCCCCGATCCGCGCATCGCGCTGCTCGAGGAAGTCGCGGCATTGCCGCATCTGCCAGGTGTGTATCGTTACTTCGATGCGCAAGACAAACTGCTGTATGTCGGCAAAGCGCGCGATCTTAAAAAACGCGTCTCCAGTTATTTTCAAAAAACGTTAGCTAGTCCGCGCACCGCGATGATGGTCGAACGCATCGTGCGTCTGGAAACCACCGTCACTCGCAGCGAGGCCGAAGCGCTGCTGCTAGAAAACAATCTCATCAAGACCCAGCAGCCGCGATTCAACATTCTT
>CAMBJI010000280.1 GCA_945867725.1 Bordetella parapertussis | reverse complement strand
TATGTCCACCTCAGAACAATTGCTCGCCAATGCCCGCCAGCGCGGCCAAACGGATTCGCTTCCCTATGCCGGAGCCGTGACGCCGGAAGAAGCGCACTCGTTACTGCAAGCTAACGCCAACGTGAAGCTGATTGATGTTCGAACTCAGGCTGAACGCGACTGGGTCGGGCGAGTCATTTTGCCGGACGCCCAGCATCTGGCCGCGCAGTGGACCCTATATCCCGGTGGTGCCCCGAATTCGGAATTCCTGAGGCAGTTAGAGCAACAAGCGCAGCGCAGCGACACACTACTATTCTTGTGTCGCTCGGGGGTACGTTCGCGCTACGCTGCGAAACTCGCCACCGAAAACGGCTTTGAGCATTGCTTTGACATCCTGGAAGGGTTTGAAGGCGATCGCAATGAGCAGGGTCACCGCAAATCTATCGCCGGCTGGTGCATGAAAGGCCTGCCGTGGGTGGGCGCCTGATTCAACGTCTGTAGAACACCCACCTAAAAGATTCATTCCTCATCGTCAGACGCTACCGCTGATTTGCGCCGGCTCGCATCATGCGACAGAAAATTCGCTGCAATGCCAAACCAAGCTTCACTGGGAATAAGGCGCTCGGCGACCTGAACCAGCTCTTCTTCTCGCGCCAATCGTCGGTAAAAATTCGAACAGCACAACTCGAGCGAAGAACAGACCTCTTCAACCATCACCCTGCCCTGACGTATACCGTCCTGAATTCTTTCGCCTAGCGATATCAGAAGTGAGTTGCTATGCGCAGTGAGAGATTCGATTTCATCCAACAGTGAATCTGCCTCATGCGTCAGCTTACGCAGCGCAGGAATCAAAACGACTTGAATTTTTCGCTCACGATAATACTGTTCGAATTGAGATAGCCGATGCAGCATGTTTTCAAAATCTGTTCTGCCAGCACCCTTGATGTTGTGGATGCCATTCGTGATGTACTGCTGCATAGACGAAAAATTCCAACGGGCTTTTTTGTGCTCTACTCTCAATGCAACGATGGAATATGTAACAGTCAGCATAGCCGTTTCCGATCAAGCTCAATAGTTTTTTCCTGCGTGGCGAATGCGCACGCAGGAAGTAAATTAGATAGATAGTGCGGAGGAACCCGCGAAGACCTGCTTAGTATAGAAACAACAAAGCTTTGCGCCGTTGATACGGCTCAAATCCCTATCGGGCCCTGCAATCAGAACGCTGCAGTGCTGACGAAAGACTAGGTATTACCAGTGATATCGCTGAGGCAATTCGAAGATCAGGCGACCTTCACCGCATGTTCACGAGTCGAGTGAAAGGTCACGCCAGGCCAGCGCTCTTGCGTGAGCTTGAGATTGACGCCTGAGCTTGCCAAGTAGGCGAGATTGCCTGCAGCATCGTGAGAGAGGTTGGCGCCCGCTGAGGATTTTTCAAAATCAGCGAGCATGCGCTTGTCATCACAAGAGACCCAGCGGGCACTGCTGATGCTGGTGCCTTCGAACACGGCATCCACACCATATTCATTCATTAAACGACTAGCAACAACTTCGAACTGCAGCACACCGACAGCGCCCAGCACCAGATCACCACCTGTCACAGGCTTGAAGACCTGAACTGCCCCCTCTTCACCCAGCTGTTGCAGGCCTTTGTGAAGTTGCTTGATCTTGAGCGGGTTACGAATTCGCACAGCGCGAAAAAAATCTGGGGCGAAATAAGGAATGCCGGTGAACTGCAGCAGTTCTCCCTCGGAGAAGCTGTCACCAATCTGCATGTTGCCGTGGTTGGGCAGGCCGATGATATCGCCCGCATAAGCTTCTTCGACCTGCTCGCGGCTCGACGCCATAAAGGTAACGACCGAAGATAGCTTTACATCACGTGCCAGCCGCAGATGACGTACCTTCATGCCGCGCTCGAAACGTCCTGAGCAGACGCGAAGAAAAGCGATGCGATCCCGGTGTGCAGGATCCATATTGGCTTGAATTTTGAACACAAAACCAGAAAACGGTGTCTCATCGGGCGCTACGCTACGAATTGTCGCATCGCGCTCACGTGGCGGCTGCGCCCAATCCAGCAGAGCATTCAGGATTTCACGCACGCCGAAGTTATTGATCGCAGACCCAAAGAAGACCGGGGTCTGCTTTCCCGCTAAAAATGCATCAAGATCGAAGGGATGCGAAGCACCGTGTACCAGCTCGACTTCCATTTTCAGTTGCTCAATTTCAAGCGGGAACATCTCAGCCAGTCGGGGATTACCGATACCTTTGATGATTTCAAATTCCTGATCGGCACGCTCACTGCCAGCCGCAAACAGCATGATCTCGTCGCGCATCAAATGGTAGACCCCGCGAAACGATTTCCCCATACCTATGGGCCAGGTCACGGGTGCACATTGTATTTCGAGTACCGACTCCAGCTCATCGAGTAGCTCAAGAGGGTCGCGCGTTTCGCGATCCATCTTGTTCATGAAGGTAATGATGGGCGTGTTGCGCATGCGACAAACATTAAGCAGCTTGATCGTCTGCGCTTCCACGCCCTTGGCGGCATCAATCACCATCAACGCAGAATCCACTGCTGTCAGCACGCGATAAGTATCTTCTGAAAAATCCTGGTGGCCCGGCGTATCAAGAAGATTGACCACATGGTCGCGATACTCGAACTGCATCACAGAGCTGGCAACGGAAATACCACGCTGCTTTTCGATTTCCATCCAGTCCGATGTGGCGTGACGCCCGCTCTTGCGGGCCTTGACGGTACCGGCAAGCTGAATCGCGCCAGAAAACAGCAGCAGCTTTTCTGTCAGCGTGGTCTTGCCCGCATCGGGGTGAGAAATGATGCCGAAGGTACGGCGACGCGCCACCTCACCGGTGATGTGCTCTCGCGGGAGGTTTTGCGACGGCAACGCAGTGCCTTGCTCGGTCAACTGGCTTTCAGTATTGCTGGACATGGAGTGAATAAGTATGACGGATGTTAACCCCCTAGTTTAACCGCAAAGTAAATTAGCCTGAGAGATCGTGAATCTCTAATTGGCAACAAGCGCGCTTGACCAGATCCGCCCACTTGCCTGACACACCTACACTCCACTGGATTCCCGCATCAAAACTGGCATGAAAATATTTAAAGAAAATGAAACGCTTCCTGCGGAAAATTCCGCAGAGCGCATTTATATGAACTGCATACCGCCTTTTGCCGAGCAAGGTCTCGAGGAGCTCTATGAAAGCTTGTATGCATCCCTTCCCCAACTGCAGTGCAACAGCCTCACACAAGTAAATACCTATGTCGCCTGGCGCGATGGCCAGTTGTCTGCGCTCTTGTTGTATTGCCTTGATGGCTCACGTATTCGGGTGATCAACGAAGGCATGCACATACCGTCCGAGGAGTTCGACCGTTTTGCCAATGCACTTTTTGCGCGCCATGCCAAGGCATCAGTGATCAGCTTGCATGCTCAGTCCATCAGCAAGACCACGCT
>CAMBJI010000279.1 GCA_945867725.1 Bordetella parapertussis | reverse complement strand
TGTGGCAGCGATTCGCACATGCGAGGTGACTGAGCCATTCTTTTGCGACATGCCGGTCATGTCGAGTACGGATACGCCTTTGCCTTCGAGATGGCCTGCCATGCCGAGCAGCGCGCCGATGGTGATCACGCCAGTGCCGCCGATGCCGTTGATCAAAACGTTATACGACGCCTCGCAAGAGGCGGGTATGGGTTCGGGTAGTGTGTCGCTGTTTTCTTCTGCGTTGTTTTTGGAAGTCGCAACCGATTTCATTTTTTTCAGCGTCCCACCGGTGACGGTGACGAAGCTCGGGCAAAAGCCCTTCACGCAGGAATAATCCTGATTGCACGAAGATTGATCAATTGTTCGCTTGCGACCGAATTCTGTCTCCAATGGCATGATCGAGGTGCAGTTTGATTGCATGCCGCAGTCACCGCAACCTTCGCACACGGCTTCGTTGATGAAGAGTCGCTTGGATAGTTTGGGCAATTCACCTTTTTTTCGACGACGACGTTTCTCAGCAGCGCACACCTGATCGTAAATGAGTACAGATACACCCTGAACTTCGCGCATTTCGCGCTGCACAGTGTCTATATCAGCGCGATCATGCAGCGTGACGTGCGAAGGTAAACCAGCGGGGTCATCATAGCGACTCAGATCTTCGGTCACGAGTGCGATACGTTGAATACCTTCGGCCGCCATCTGCTGCGCAATTTGTCGTACCGAGATCGTGCCATCGACGGCCTGACCACCGGTCATCGCGACGGCGTCGTTATAAAGAATTTTGTAGGTGACATTCACCTTGGCTGCCACGGCCGCGCGTATGGCCAGATAGCCCGAATGAAAATACGTGCCATCGCCAAGATTCTGAAATACATGCGGCACCTTGGAGAAAGCAGCCTGACCAATCCACGGTGCACCTTCGCCACCCATTTGTGTGGTGAGCTTGTTGAATTCGGGATAAATCGCCGTAGCCATCACATGACAGCCAATGCCGGCCAGCGCGAGACTGCCTTCGGGCACTTTGGTGGAAGTGTTATGCGGACAGCCCGAGCAGTAGTACGCGGGGCGGGGTGGTGTATTGACTGCCTTGTTGAGCACTTGTTCTTTGGCTTCGAGGAAGGCCAGGCGTGCCTTGATCAGATCACTGGTGTGAAAGCGCGCGATGCGTGATGCGATCACACGCGCAATCTGCGCCACCGAAAAATCAGCCTTCGAGGTCAGTAGCCAGTCGCCGCGCGGTGCAACCCATTCACCTTTTTCATCGAACTTTCCGATCACGCGTGGGCGTACGTTTTCCTGCCAGTTATAGAGCTGCTCTTTGAGCTGGTATTCAACGATCTGACGTTTTTCTTCGACCACCAGAATTTCATCCAGTCCTCGCGCAAAATCACGAATACCTTCCGGCTCCAGCGGCCACGGCATGGATACTTTGTGCACGCGTAGGCCGATCTCGGCCGCTCGTGTTTCATCAATGCCCAGTTCTTCCAGTGCTTCTAATACATCGAGATACGATTTACCCGACGCGATGATGCCCAGCTTGGCATTCGGGCTGTCGATCATCGTGCGGTTGAGTTTGTTGGCTCTGGCGTAGGCGATCGCCGCATAAATCTTGTAGTCCTGCATCAGCGCTTCCTGCTTGCGCGCTTGCACACCGAGTGTGTCGGTCGAGAGGCGCGTGTTGAGGCCGCCTTCGGGCATTTTCACATCGTCCGGATAGACGATCTTCAAGCGAAACGGATCGGCATCGACCGAGGCGGTGGATTCGACTGTGTCAGCCAGCGCTTTGAAACCGACGGCGCAGCCGGAGTAGCGTGACATCGCCCAGGCATGCAAGCCGAGATCGAGATATTCCTGCACATTGCACGGATAAAGCACCGGAATCATGCAAGCAGAGAACATGTGCTCGGACTGATGTGGCAGCGTCGATGAATACGCACCATGATCATCGCCCGCAACCAGCAGCACACCGCCGTGCTGCGCGGTGCCTGCATGATTCATGTGCTTGAATACGTCACCGCAGCGATCAACGCCGGGACCTTTGCCGTACCAAAGCGCAAATACACCGTCGTATTTGGCAGGACCGACGAGCCCTACGGTTTGGGTGCCCCAGACTGCGGTGGCGGCGAGGTCTTCGTTGACGCCCGGTACAAACTTCACATGGTGTGCATCCAGATGTTTTTGCGCTTTCCAGAGTGCTTCATCCAGCATGCCGAGCGGCGAGCCGCGGTAGCCACTGACAAAGCCGGCGGTGTTCAGGCCCGCTGCGGTATCGCGCAGTCGCTGCATCATGGGCAGACGCACCAGTGCCTGGATACCTGAGAGATAAATGCGTCCGTCGACTTTGCTGTACTTGTCGTCTAGTGTGACGTCGGGTCGACGAATGGCGGTGGCAGTGGCAGTGGCAGTGGCAGTGGTCGTGGCGGCAGCGGGCCTGCTCTCTGTTTCGGTCGGCATGGATATCTACTCCTTCAGGTTCTGGGGTTGCGCTGCGGCCTTTGCTCGTCCGGTAAGACGGTGTCAGGTCACAGGGCGGGTGCCGCGGTAGCGGCTGATACACACAGATTTCAGCGAAATCCGATACCGAAAATATAGGGGCTTATCTGCGAAAAATGTTTCTGAATTTTTGCGAAATAGTCTTTTATTCAGAAAATATAGCTGTAAATAACGACTTTTTCAGTCGATTTTTGCTGAATCACTCTGATTGGCCGATTGGCGCTGTTAGCCGGAGATCATCGACCGGCAGCGTCAGGAGAGGGTGGTGTGATGGAGATTGGAACCAGGTCCCGATCCAGCTACTCCCGGGGGTAGGTCAAGCTGCTCGATCTGGCATTTGAAGATGATGTTGTCAACTTGATCGACATCGTGCCGATCCCACATGACCTCAGAACTGCGCAGCATAAGTGGCAATCACGCGCACTGTGTTCAAGCCAGCATAAGGCTCTTGCTGATACATACCCATAATCGATATTCTTTCACCGGAGGGTAGAAGTAGATAACTGCCCAATGTAGCTTTGCGTCTTCGCTGCACCGATGTGGCGTTTAAAGACACTGCTGACAGGCCGCTGATGCCCGATGTTGTGGTAACCGCAGCATCGTTGGTGTACAGGTCAAAGTCTGCGCCTGCTGAGGCGACCAGATGAAATACGTTGTTCATCGCGACATCGACGTCCATGCCCACCAGGGCGGTCGTACTGATTGCTGATAGGGCGCTGTATGACAACGGCGCCGAGACTGATGATGTATAGCTCTCCTCATAGGCGTCCAGCCATTGTCGAATGCGACGAACGGCTATATAGGGCGACAGATTTACGCCACTCTTGAAGTCGATCCCGTAACGGGCTGTCAGTTGACCACCGCTTGAACGCAGTGCCGTGGTGCCTGAACCCGCTTCGCTGTACCCGGCGATCGTGCGAGTGATATCAACCGAATTTTTTTGATAATTGCCAGAGAGCTTTAGTGTCAGGCCTGTGCCG
>CAMBJI010000278.1 GCA_945867725.1 Bordetella parapertussis | reverse complement strand
AGGCACGTCGCCCGGCTGCATGGGCAGGAAGTTTTTCGTCGCTTCTACACCCAACACGCGCTCGAGCGTACCAATGAAATCCATCAGTTCGACCGGCTGGTGGTTGCCGATGTTGTAGAGGTGATAGGGCGGCGCGCCCGTTGGTGCATGATCGAGCACGCGCAGTGTGCCTTCGACGATGTCGTCGATGAAGGTGAAGTCGCGTTGCATCTTGCCGTGATTGAAGACATCAATCGTGCGGCCTTCAAGGATGGCGCTGGTGAAGAGCCAGGGTGACATGTCCGGACGACCCCAGGGGCCATATACGGTGAAAAAGCGCAGGCCGGTGGTGGGTATGCCGTAGAGATGGCTGTAGCTGTAGGCCATCAGCTCATTTGATTTTTTGGTGGCGGCATACAGGCTGACCGGGTGATCGACTGCATCTCCTACCGCAAACGGTACTTTGGTATTGGTACCGTAGACGCTCGATGAACTTGCATAGACAAGATGTTGAACACCGTGATGCCGGCATCCTTCGAGAATAGTCACGAAACCCACCAGATTACTTTGCACATAAGCGTGTGGATTCTGCAGCGAGTAGCGCACACCGGCTTGTGCTGCGAGGTGAAGCACGCGTTCGGGGCGAACTTCGGTGAATAGCTTTTCGAGCGCATCGCGATCCGCGATGTCGGTCTCAATGAATCTGAATCCGGGTTGTGGCGTGAGTTGCGCGAGCCGGGCCTGCTTGAGGCGCGGGTCGTAGTAATCATTCAGGTTGTCGATGCCGATCACTTGATGGCCTTGTGCCAGCAGTCTTGCGCTGCAATGCATGCCGATAAATCCAGCGGCGCCTGTAACGAGGATGGGTGAAGTGTTCATCAGTGAGCGGCTTGGGTTGGTGCGCCGGCGTCGGTGTCGGGGTCGGGGTCGGCATCGGTGTCACGGGGAGGTCGGAGCATCAGTCTGGCGAGCAGGGCAGAGCTTAAGTAGACCGCCCAGAAAGCGAAAACGATATCCGAAAAAAAATGTCCGCCTTGAATCATGCGGCCCAATCCGACCAGGCTGCCGAGCGCAATACCTGCGATCAGCCAGCGACGTCGTCGCGTGGTCCAGTAGAGCCCGATCAGGGCAAAACCTGCCGCGGCATGGCCGCTGACGAAAGAGCAATTGCGGTCGCATTGAGCGGCGGGGTGCATAGGCGGCGAGTAGCTACGATCACCGCCAAATTGTGTGACTTGCGACGGCCGAGCGCGGCCCCAGTTATCTTTCAGGCCGCTGTTGACCAGTAAAACGGGACCGGCCACGATCATGGCCAGCAAAAACAACGCAGCATTGCGCTTGGCCGGCACGGGAATGCGTCGGGTCATGGCGTAGGCGAGATAGGCCAGCAGCGCGACAACGACCCAGCCAACGGATCGGGCCTTGAATGTTTCGTATGACGCCAGTACCGGTGGCAGCTGGCTCCAGTGGAAGCCGGTGTCGGGCTCGTAAAACCAGGCGGCGACTTGAAGATCGAGTTCAGGAAAGACAGCAAATACCAGCACGCTTGCGGCGAACATCAGCAGACCGGTGCTGAAAGGCAGCATTGAGGACGTCGTGGGTCTCTGGTCAGGCAAGATCGTCATCAGGGTGTGCCGGCATTGGGAATGGGCAGCAGGTACGGAAGGGGGGCGTTCAAAACTGCCGAATTGTACTTGTTTAATGTTACCTTTACCCGTTTTTTGGGCTGACCATGCCTTTCTGACGGGCGATGGTGCCCCCCAAGACTATTCTGAATGATATTGAATCGCGCACGCATGAAGTACGTCGTAATGATCTCGCTGACTGCGGCGTTTGTCGTATGGCTGGTCGGGTCGGGGCAGGGCGCGCAGGTGATGATCGCGCTCGGGTCTTTGTCCGCGCCGCTGTTGCTGCTGTTGTTCGCCGGGATGATCGTTACTTATCTCTTGCGTGCGCTAAGGGTGTACTACGAATTCGGTGATGCCACGCGTGGTCGTTTTGCTGCCTGCCTGCAGCTGGTGTTGACGCATAACGCGCTAGTGAATGTACTTCCTATGCGTGCGGGCGAGCTGTCGTTTCCGGTGCTGCTCAAACGTGAATTCGGGGTGCCGATGATGCGCTCTGGTGGATCGCTACTGTGGTTGCGCGCGCAGGATGCGATCATACTGGCGGCGCTTTCGATTGTGGTCTGGCCGGGTCTTGATCCGTTGATGCGGATCGCGGGTGTGTGCTTGCTGATTCTCGGTGGCGTATTGTTGCCCCATGTCGCGCAGCGTCTGCTTTCACAATTCAGCACCGGCAAGCTGGGTACTCTCTGCGCTGCGTTAGCAGACTCGGCACATCATGCGCGTAGTGGTTGGTTGTGGACAATCGCGAATTGGGCTGTGAAGTTAACGGTGTTGTCGCAGGTGTTCGCCCAGTTGCTTGCTGCGGATTGGCAGGTCGGTGCTGCAGGCGCGGTGGGTGGCGAACTGGCGGCGATATCGCCAGTACAAGGTGTGGCAGGTATTGGCAGTTATGAAGCGGGTGCTGCCGCCGCGCTGAAGCTTTCGGGCATCGCGTGGGTCGATGGCCTCAAGGCCGCGTTTTCGCTGCACTTGCTGGTGCTCGCAAGTGCGTTAGTCTCCGCCGGTATTGCGCTGTTGGCATCGGCAATTTTCAGAAATCGCGTTGCATCGGATGATGCACGCACAAACAAACCATCACAGGAAACATGAGCTCTGCCGATATGAAATCCCACGATATTACTGCGCACACATTGTCGCTGGTCATTCCTATGTATAACGAGGTCGACAATGTTGTGCCCATGCTCGATCGCGTTCATGAAGTACTGGGTAGTTATCCGCATCCGTGGGAACTGGTGCTGGTTGATGATGGCAGCAGCGACGGCACTGCTGAGGCGATTCGGCGTGAGTCGGCCGTGCGCGGTGCGCATGTGCGTTTGATTGAGCTTGCGCGTAATTTTAAGCAAACGGCGGCGATGCAGGCGGGTATTGATGCGGCGCGTGGTGATGTGATTGCCACGCTGGATGGTGATCTGCAAAATGATCCGATCGATATTCCCCGTATGGTGGGTCGTCTGCTGAACGAGAATCTTGATTTGGTGGCGGGCTGGAGAAAAGATCGCAAAGACGGACTGTGGCTGCGCAAGATACCTTCGCGTATTGCGAACCGACTGATCGCGCGGCTCACGGGTGTGCATCTGCGCGACTATGGTTGCAGTCTCAAGGTCTTCCGTGCGTCCGTGCTTAAAAAATTGCGCTTGTACGGTGAGATGCATCGATTCATTCCGGCCTGGCTGTCGACAGTCACTCGGCCGCAGCGCATTGCGCAGGAAGTGGTGCAACATCATCCGCGCGTGCATGGTGTTTCGAAGTACGGTATCTCGCGCACCTTCCGTGTGCTGCTTGATTTGGTGTTTGTGTATTTTTTCATGCGCTTTCGCAGCCGTCCCGGACATTTTTTTGGTGGAATCGGT
>CAMBJI010000277.1 GCA_945867725.1 Bordetella parapertussis | reverse complement strand
GTCACGTTGATAACAATATTCCCTAAGCTGCTGAAATTAAAAGAAAAAAATCTTCGTTAAATTAAAAAAACCTGCCGCTGAATAAATATCCCGCAAAGTTTTTGAGGGCTGCGCTTGTGCCAGTGGCCTTATGCGGCTACATTACAAGGATGTTTGAGGTGCTCGTTTACTTATACGAAACTTATTACCGACCAGACGCCTGCCCGGATTCAACGGCGCTCGCCAAAAAATTGTCGGCGGTAGGTTTCGAAGAAGAAGAAATTTCCAGCGCACTGGGCTGGCTGACTGATCTCGCCGAAACTACTAACGAGATGTTCAGCCAACAGGCACGGCAAACCGCGTTCTCCTTCGGCTTTCGCGTCTACGCCGAGCAGGAGTACGAGGCGCTGGGAACTCCCGCCATCGGTTTTATTGAGTTTCTGGAATCGGCCGAAGTCATCAACGCGATCCAACGTGAAATTGTCATCGAACGTGCCTGCGCAATCAATGAGTCGCCGATACAGCTCGACAAACTCAAAGTCATCGTCTTGATGGTGCTTTGGAGCCAGGGCAAGGAGCCTGACGGGCTGATCCTTGACGAGTTGTTTATTGATGACGACGATGCCGGGCCGCCGGTCTTTCATTGATCCCAGTCGCGTTTCCGCTGCATCTGCCGCAAAACCCTCCTTGCGAATTCCCGGATAACCCGCTTATCATTGGCCGCATTTAGCCAATAATTGCCAAAATATCAGCGATTTTTCAGCAATTATCAGGTGCTGAACCCCTAACGCATGCGCGCGGGCAGTCGAACTTGCCGAGTCCACATGCCCGTTTACCGGATTAATTATGACCAAAACCCTCATCATTGCCGAGAAGCCCTCTGTCGCGAATGACATTGCGAAGAGTCTCGGAAGCTTTACCAAGCACGATGAGTATTTCGAATCTGACAATTACGTGCTGTCATCGGCCGTCGGCCATCTAGTGGAAATTGCTGCGCCCGAGGAGCACGATGTTAAGCGCGGCAAGTGGTCATTTGCCAACCTGCCGATGATTCCACCGTACTTCGCGCTCAATCCCATACAGAAAACCGAATCGCGCCTGAAGCTGCTGAACAAACTGCTCAAGCGTAAGGATGTAAGCGCAGTCATCAATGCCTGTGACGCCGGACGCGAAGGCGAGCTGATCTTCCGTCTCATTGTTCAGTACGCAAAAGCCAAGCATCCCATCAAACGCTTGTGGCTGCAGTCGATGACTCAGGGCGCGATCCGCGATGCATTCCAGCATTTGCGCGACGACGCCGACATGCTGCCCCTCGCCGATGCCGCGCGTTGCCGCAGCGAGGCCGACTGGCTGATCGGTATCAATGGCACCCGCGCGATGACTGCCTTCAATTCCAAGGAAGGTGGTTTTTATCTGACGACCGTCGGTCGCGTGCAAACGCCGACACTTTCCATCGTTGTCGAGCGCGAAGAAAAAATCAAACGATTCGTGTCCAGGGATTACTGGGAAGTCCACGCGGAATTCGTTTGTGCTGCGGGCGTGTATGAAGGGCGCTGGCTAGACACCAAATTCAAAAAAGATGAAGCCGATCCTGAAAAGCGCGCAGAACGCTTGTGGAGCACAGCAGCTGCCGACTCTATCGTCGCCGCATGTCGAGGCAAGACAGGCGTCGTCACCGAAGAGTCGCGGCCCAGCACATCGATGGCGCCGGCATTGTTTGACCTGACCAGCCTGCAGCGTGAGGCCAATGCCCGCTTTGGTTTTTCGGCCAAAAATACGCTGGGGCTGGCACAGGCACTGTACGAGCGGCACAAAGTGCTGACCTATCCTCGTACGGATTCACGTCATCTGCCTGAAGATTATCTGCCCACAGTGACCGAGACCCTCGAGACGCTGAGTGAAAGTAATAATTACTATCCATTTGCCGCGCAGATTCTCAACAGCAAATGGGTAAAGCCGAACAAACGGATTTTCGACAACACGAAAATCAGCGATCACTTCGCGATCATTCCGACCACGCAAGCGCCGAAAAATCTCTCCGAGCCTGAGCAAAAACTCTACGATCTTGTGACCCGTCGATTCATGGCTGTGTTCTTTCCTGCAGCAGAATATCTGATCACAACGCGCTTCACCGAGGTCTCCGGTCATCAGTTCAAAACCGAAGGAAAAATTCTCACCACGCCTGGCTGGCTGACGGTATACGGCAAGGAGGCGATCGAGCCGAACAAAGATGCGAAAGACGGCGAAACCACTGGCACACTGGTACCTGTGGCCAAAGACGAGAAAGTGAAATCCGATAAAGTCGAACCACAAAGTCTCGTCACCAAGCCACCGGCTCGCTATTCCGAAGCAACCTTGCTCTCCGCCATGGAAGGCGCTGGCAAACTGGTTGATGATGAAGAACTACGTGATGCCATGGCAGGCAAAGGTCTGGGTACGCCTGCCACACGCGCAGCAACCATTGAAGGTCTGCTGAATGAAAGATATCTAGTGCGCGAAGCACGCGAACTGATTCCGACAGCCAAGGCATTCCAGCTCATGACCTTGCTACGCGGTCTGGGTGTGTCTGAACTCACCGCGCCCGAGTTGACGGGTGGATGGGAATTCAAGCTCGCGCAAATGGAACGCGGCAAAATCAGTCGCGAAGAGTTCATGCGCGAAATTGCGCAAATGACGCAGATCATCGTCAAGCGTGCGAAAGAATACGACAACGACACCATCCCCGGTGACTACGCAACGCTCAAGACACCCTGCCCGAACTGCCGCAGCGTGGTGAAAGAAAACTATCGTCGCTTCGCGTGCACGAAATGTGAATTCTCTATCAGCAAAATTCCGGGGGGACGTCAGTTCGAAGTCGCGGAAGTAGAAGAACTGCTGACGGAGCGCACCATCGGCCCGCTGCAGGGTTTCCGTTCGAAAATAGGTCGTCCTTTTGCTGCGATACTCAAGATATCGCGCGACGAGGAAATTCAAAACTACAAACTGGAATTCGATTTTGGCCAGAGCGCTGCGGATGATGAAAATGCCGAGCCGGTCGATCTCAGCGGCCTGACCTCACTGGGTGCTTGCCCGAAATGCAGCAGCGGCGTGTATGAGGTGGGTCTCGCTTACTTCTGTGAAAAGACGCTGGCCAAGCCGAAAGCCTGTGACTTCCGCAGTGGCCGCATCATCTTGCAGCAGGAAATTCTGCCCGAGCAGATGGTCAAATTACTCAACGAAGGACGCACGGATCTGCTGCCAGGTTTTGTGTCGCAACGCACGCGTCGACCTTTCAAGGCCTATCTGGCCAAGGGTAAGGATGGCAAGGTAAGTTTTGAATTCGAGCCGCGCAAAGGCAAGCCCGGTGCGAAAGAAGCCGGTGCAGAAGACGGCGATAACGAAGCCTCCTCGACACCGGCAAAAAAGGCCGCGAAAAAGGCGGCTGTAAAAAAGACGGCTGCAAAAACTCCGATAAAAGCTACGCCGAAAAAAGTGGTCGCCAAAAAAGCCGT
>CAMBJI010000276.1 GCA_945867725.1 Bordetella parapertussis | reverse complement strand
TGCACGCACCGCACAAAGCATTCAATCGTCACATCGGCAGTTTCTCCGGGCTGCGTGTATCGCCGGAAGGACAAGTTATTTCCGAAGCTGAATGGCAAACTCACGTACGCAGCTGGTTGCCGACTGAAGAAGATCGCGCCTATGTGGCGTCGCTGATGGGTCGCGTGGTCGAGCCGGGCAAGATGGCCAACTGGATCGCGCCACCATCGATAGGCATCAATCGGCAGGCGGTAGATTTTGATTATGTTCGTTTCAACTGAATCTGATGGGTGCATCTGAATCCGATCTGCTGATCCGTCAGCATCTGATCGATCCCGAGGTTTGCATACGCTGCAATACCTGCCAGGAGACTTGTCCGATTGATGCGATCACGCATGACGATCGTAACTACGTGGTCGATCCGAATATCTGCAATGGCTGCAATGCCTGTGTGCCGCCTTGTCCGACAGGATCAATCGATCACTGGCGCATTATTCCGAAGGTCGCAGCTTACAGCGTTGACGATCAACTGACGTGGGACGAGTTGCCACCTCAGCAGGAAATCGACGGCGAGGCTGCGCTGCTTGAGTTGTCGAATGATGCGGTTCAGCAGAATGCAGCAACCTCCATGTCGTCAGCCATGGCGCCACGCTCCGCGGCTCAGCCGCATTTGCATCTGCACGATGTGAAAAATCCTTTGACGGCGACGATCGCGGGAAATTTTCGTCTGACGGAAGCGGATGCGGAAAGCGACATACGCCATATCGTGCTGGACTTTGGCAATCAGGTGTTCCCTTTGCTTGAAGGTCAATCGATAGGCATCATTCCACCGGGTGTGGATGCCTCTGGCAAGCCTCACTACATGCGTCTTTACTCGGTTGCCAGTCCGCGTGACGGCGAGCGCCAAGGGCACAATAATTTGTCGCTCACGGTCAAGCGCGTGATTGCGGATCATGAGGGGCAGCCGATACGGGGTGTCGCATCCAATTATCTTTGTGATCTGAACAAAGGTGACAAGGTTTTGGTCACGGGCCCCTATGGCAGTAATTTTCTTATGCCTAACCATGCAGGTTCGAATCTGCTGATGATTTGTACTGGGACTGGTGCTGCTCCTATGCGTGCGATGACGGAGTATCGACGGCGTCTCGCTGATCAGGGTAATCCTGTGCCGGGCAAGTTAATGCTGTTCTTTGGTGCCAGAGCGCCGCAAGAGTTGCCTTACTTCGGACCCTTGCGCAAACTGCCCGAGAGCCTCATCACTAGTCATCTGGCATTCTCGCGCGTTCCAGGTGAGCCGCGTACCTATGTGCAGGACAAGCTGCGTGAGCAAAGCAAGGCCGTTGCTCAGTTGCTGCGCTCGGATACCTACATCTACATTTGCGGATTGCGCGGCATGGAAGCTGGCGTGATGGCGGCCTTGCGCGAGATCTGCGATGGTGCAGGCTTCGACTGGACCTTTCTGCATCCAAACATGGTGGCCGAAGGCCGCTTTCATGTTGAAACCTACTAAGTCACGATGCGTTTTCCTTCAATAGAAAAAACAGATGTTATTGGTGTCATAGGCGCGGGCACCATGGGCGCGGGTATTGCGCAGCTCGCCGCAGTACATGGACATCCGGTGCAGCTTTTTGACACAACCGAAGGCGCGGCTGCTGCCGCGATTGCACGCATTGCAAAAGCGCTAGGCACGCTGGTTGAAAAAGGTCGCATGAGCGAAGCGGATTGCAGCGCGGCGATAGCGCGACTGCAGCCAGTAGGCAAGCTCGATGCGATGGCGAATGCCGCGTTGGTGATCGAGGCGATTGTTGAAAACCTGCAGATCAAGCAGCAATTGATGCGCAGTCTTGAACTGGTCGTGAAGCCGGACGCGATTCTGGCCACGAATACGTCATCGATTTCTGTGACAGCGATTGCGAACGGCATGCAGCATCCCGAGCGTTTGGCGGGTATGCATTTCTTTAATCCTGTGCCGCTGATGAAACTGGTGGAAGTGATCGCTGGTGCTGAAACGCATGCGGACGTATTGGACAGCCTTGCCGCGCTGGCGGAGCGCTGGGGCAAGACGGCCGTTCGTGCGGCATCGACACCGGGTTTCATCGTTAACCGTATCGCACGACCTTTTTACGCAGAGGCTTTGCAGTTGTTACAAGAGCAGGCGGGTACGCCGGCGCAACTCGATCGTGTGATGCGCAGCATCGGCTTTCGCATGGGTCCATGCGAAGTGATGGATTTGATAGGCCATGATGTCAATTATGCGGTGACCACATCGGTGTTCGAAGCCAATTATGGTGACCGGCGCTATCAGCCCTCACTGGTGCAGAAAGGCTTGCTGGATGGTGGCCGGCTGGGACGTAAAGTGGGTAAAGGTTTTTACGATGGCACGTCGACTTCCTTACCTGAGCCTGTCGCGTTAACGTCAGGTGCGCCTGCGAAGGTCGTGGTTGCAGGTAAGGATGCCATGTCGAAGCGGCTCGTTGATTTTTTTACTTTGCGTGGATTCAGCGCCGTGCATCAGCCAGAGTCATCGTGGCAGGGTGTGATGATTGACGATATGCAGCTTAGGTTCAGCGATGGTCGCTGCGCGGCGCAGCTCGCTCATGAGTCTGGGTTGGACGCATTGGGTGTGATGGATTTGCCCTTACTGAGCGAGTCGGCCAATGCCATTGCGCTTGCCTTCTCACCCCGCACGTCTGAAGCTTCGCGCCAGCAGGTAGGTGCTGTGCTGTATCAGGTGGGCGTCGAGGCAGTCGTTTTGCGTGATGTGCCCGGATTGCTGGTCGCACGCACTGTGGCCATGCTGATTAATGAAGCCTGCGATGCGGTCTGGCAAGGTGTGTGTACTGAGTCAGCCGCTGATCTGGCGATGAAGCTGGGGGTGAGCTACCCTGCCGGGCCCTTTGAGTGGCTGCGGCAACTTGGGCCGCAACGCGTGATAACCACGCTAGATCATTTGTTTGATGCTTACCGCAGCGAGCGCTATCGGGTCAGTCCCTTGCTGCGTCAAATGGCTTGGGTGGCTTGATGCAATACTTGCAATGCTCGATCCTCATTGTGCAGCGCAAGATGACGGCAGCAGCGATAGCCGGCACAATCAGCCCGCTGTAAAAAAAATCTATCGCCGGAAGAGCGAGGGGAGACATAAGCCCGCCATGCAAGATGCCTGGCGGGCTTAATTTTTTTAGGTATCGCCAGAGCGAAGATCTACATTTATATGATTTCAGAGTTCTTATTTTTGCAAGTCATCACTCAAACGCATATCTGGCATCACCAATGGAAAGCAGACCTGCAGGAAGACGGTTGATATAGTTCACCCCGTCTCCTCCAGCCTTCTCATAAGGATGGATTTAACCCGACAGACTCACGGTCTCGTCGGGTTTTTTTTCGCCTGTCATTGCCAGATATCCACCGATTGACCTGATCTCGATCAACTGAAGAATATCAATACAAATCAATCGGTTGCTCAACGTTCAGCCTGTTTATCCACAAAGCTATCC
>CAMBJI010000275.1 GCA_945867725.1 Bordetella parapertussis | reverse complement strand
GGCGCCTGCTGCGCGGTGGTCATGATCCGCACAAGATTTATGCAGCGTACAAAGAT
Source organism: Bordetella parapertussis (assembly GCA_945867725.1). Classification (GTDB taxonomy): domain Bacteria; phylum Pseudomonadota; class Gammaproteobacteria; order Burkholderiales; family Burkholderiaceae_D; genus Pernthalerella. The sequence continues at coordinate 3,446 of CAMBJI010000275.1, read as the reverse complement.
GCACAGGAACACAAAGGTCAGCCCACCGTATTGCTGGTCAAGACCGTCAAAGGTTACGGCATGGGCAAATCCGGTGAGGCACGCAACACCGCGCACCAGACCAAGAAACTTGACGATGTCGCCATTCGCGAGATGCGCGATCGTTTCGGTATTCCGATTCCCGACGATCAGTTGCATGACGTGCCGTTCTACAAGCCATCTGACGATGCGCCGGAGATGAAGTATCTGCACGAGCGACGCAAGCAGCTCGGCGGTTACCTGCCGCAGCGCCGCCGCAAGGCAGATGACACTCTGCCGGTGCCTGAGCTGTCAGCATTTCAGGCGATGCTTGATGCCACTGCAGAAGGTCGTGAAATCTCGACCACGCAAGCCTACGTTCGCTTCCTGACCGTTCTGCTGCGTGATGCCAGTCTGGGTCCGCGCGTCGTACCTATTCTGGTCGATGAGGCGCGTACCTTCGGTATGGAAGGTTTCTTCCGTCAGATTGGTATCTTTAACCAGCAGGGTCAGCTGTACGAGCCGGTCGACAAAGATCAGGTCAGCTACTACCGTGAAGACAAGGCCGGACAGATACTGCAAGAGGGTATTAACGAAGCGGGCGCGATGAGTTCCTGGATCGCTGCTGCTACGTCTTACTCCACTAACAACCGGGCGATGATCCCGTTTTATATTTTTTATTCGATGTTCGGCATGCAGCGCATCGGCGATCTCGCGTGGGCTGCTGGCGATATGCGCGCGCGTGGTTTCCTGCTTGGCGGTACTTCAGGCCGTACTACGCTGAACGGTGAAGGTTTGCAGCACGAAGATGGTCACAGCCATGTGATGGCATCCACTATTCCGAACTGCATGCCCTATGACCCCACGTTCGCGCATGAAGTTGCCGTCATCATGCATGATGGCCTCAAGCGCATGATTGAAAAGCAGGAAGATGTGTTCTATTACATCACCCTGATGAATGAAAACTACAGCCACCCCGGTCTCAAGCCCGGTCAGGAAGAAGGCATCCTGAAAGGCATGTATCTGTTGCAGCCTTCGGCGGTAAAAAAAGCCAAGCGGCGCGTACAGCTCATGGGTTCAGGCACCATCCTGCGTGAAGTGATTGCGGCAGCTGAGTTGCTCGAAAAAGACTGGGATGTGGCGGCCGATATTTGGTCAGCGCCGTCATTCACCTTGCTTGCACGCGATGGGCAGGATGCCGAGCGCTGGAATCTTTTGAACCCTACCGCTAAAAAGTCCCGCACGCCTTTTGTAACCCAATCGCTGCAGTCCAGCGAAGGCCCGGTCATTGCCGCCACTGACTATATGCGCACCTATGCCGAGCAGATTCGTGCCTTCATGCCGGCAGGTCGCTCATATAAAGTCTTGGGCACCGATGGCTTTGGCCGATCGGATACGCGTGCCAAATTGCGCGAGTTCTTTGAGGTGAACCGTTATTTTGTTACTGTAGCGGCGCTCAAGTCACTCGCTGATGCCGGCAGTATTGACGCCTCGGTTGTTGCAAAGGCGATTGAAAAATATGGATTGGATCCAAACAAGCCTAATCCGGTGAGCGTGTAAAGATTCGGTACTAAAGCTAATGTTTGATTTCATTTAAAAAATCGGCGGTTCTGAACGAAGGCTTCGCCTGACTTCTGTTGCCGTCGATTAGGTCGCATCAAAAATAATAAACAGGGGGGATGTTATGCGGCTGTTTGAAATCAAAATGCCCGAGACGGGCGATGTTGGGGAGATTGTTGTTACGGATGTGCTGATACAAGCGAATCAGCATATCGCTTTCGATCAGCCAATGATCACCGTTGAGACTGACATGGCGACCATGGAAATACCTAGTCCAAGGTCAGGTGTTGTGCATGAAATCAAGATCAGCGCGGGTGCCAAGCTGCGCGCAGGATCGCCGCTTGTTGTGCTGCGCGAGCCAACGGCAGAAGACGTCGTTGCCAGCGCCTTGGTCCCGGCGAAAGTGCCGGTCATTGGGGATTTTCGCAATCTTATCTCGCTTAAAGTAATTGAATTGCTGGTGCGTGTGGGTGACGAGGTGCAACGTGGGCAATCACTGGTCACATTAGAAGCGGATGAATTTCTTGTCGAGGTACCGAGTGAATACACCGGTATCGTGCGTGAGATGAAGGTAAAACTGCGCGACCGGATTTCTCCGGGTGGCGTTATTCTGATGATCGAAGAAACGCAAGACGCTGCATAGTAATTTTAGGTGAATGACGATCGGGTAGTCATGGCAGCGACTGTTTACAAAAATAGGAAAAGCGGAGCAACAGCATGAGTCAAGTAGAAATTAAAGTACCTGACATTGGCGACTTCAAAGAAGTCGAGGTCATCGAGCTACTCGTCAAACCGGGCGATACCGTCAAGGCCGAACAGTCGCTGATTACGGTTGAATCCGATAAGGCCAGTATGGAGATTCCCAGCAGCCATGCGGGGGTCGTCAAAGAGTTGAAAGTGAAGATAGGCGACAAGATCGCCGAGGGCTCACTGATTCTGATTCTGGAAGCGGATGCGTCTGTAGCTGCGCCCGCGCCGGCAGTAGCACCAGCCCCAGCAGCAACGTCGGCACCACCGTCAGCACCAACGCCCGCACCAACGCCAGCGCCGCAGCCAGCATCCGTGCCTACCGCACCTGCCTCAGTGGCGGCTTCTACTAGCAATGGACAAAAGTCGCATGCGTCGCCCTCGGTGCGTAAGTTCGCGCGCGAACTGGGTGTTGAGCTGTTGCGAGTGAGTGGCTCGGGTCCCAAGGGCAGAATACTGCTCGAAGATATTCAGGGTTTTGTTAAAGGCGTCATGTCTGGCAGCAGCGCGGCGCCGGTGGCCAGCGGTGGTGGTGGCATGGGCATGTCCCTGCTGCCTTGGCCATCGCTAGACTTCAGCAAATTCGGCGAAACCGAATTGCAGCCACTTTCGCGCATCAAGAAAATCAGTGGTCCGAACTTGCATCGTAACTGGGTGATGATGCCGCATGTGACGCAGTTCGATGATGCTGACATCACTGAACTGGAAGAATTCCGCAAGAGCGCTAACGAATCGCTGGCGAAATCCGGTGTCAAGCTCACTATGCTGGCTTTTGTGATCAAGGCCAGTGTCTCGGCACTGAAAAAATTCCCGGCATTTAATGCCTCGCTGGATGCGAACGGCGAAAACCTGATCCTCAAGCACTACTACCACATTGGTTTTGCTGCGGATACACCAAACGGTCTGGTCGTGCCCGTAGTGAAAAACGTCGATAAAAAAGGTATCGCCGAAATTGCGAAAGAAATGGGCGAGCTATCCGCGCAGGCGCGCGATGGCAAACTCAAACCCGCCGATATGCAGGGCGCAAGCTTCACGATTTCATCGCTCGGTGGTATTGGCGGCACCAAGTTCACCCCCATTATCAATGCCCCTGAAGTGGCGATTCTCGGCTTGTCCAAGTCAGCAATTCAGCCCGTCTGGGA
>CAMBJI010000274.1 GCA_945867725.1 Bordetella parapertussis | reverse complement strand
ATCAAGCCTTGAACTATTGCCTGTTGAAGGTAGTTGTGATGCTTCGCTCGGATAGTCGCTGCCTGAAGACACGCCGACGACTTTTTTACCAGCACCGGCGACGAACAAGAGTTCGGTCGCATGGGGTGCAAGACTTACGATGCGCTTGGCCGATGCTGACAGCGTGACACGCCGACCGCTGTCGTCGATAACAGAAATTTCTGCATGCGCGATGGAACAGAAAAAAACAAACAGCAGAGCTACTGATTGGGTACGAGACCACAGCCAGAAAGGCTTCATATCTCGAGATTATCGATAAGGCGTGTCGCACCGAGCTTAGCTGCAGCGAGCGTGACCAAAGGTTCGTTTTGTGCCAGATCGCCCGCCGTCGGTGGTTGAAGATCGATGCGCTTGCGTATGGCGACATAATCCGGATGCCAACCGCGATCTTTCAGGCGCTGCATCGCATTGTTTTGCAGAAGCGAGATGTCGAGATTGCCGCTGCGGATTTCATCTGCGATCGCATTGAGTTCGCGGAACAGTACAGGTGCCTCGGCACGCTCTTGTTCCGATAAATAGCCGTTGCGCGAGGAGAGCGCCAGACCATCCTTGGCGCGATAGGTTTCTGCAGCGATGATTTGGGTGGGTAGCGCGAATTGGCGCGCCATGTTCCGAATGATCATCAGCTGTTGGTAATCTTTTTTCCCGAACACCGCAACGCCCGGCTGCACGCAAGAGAAGAGCTTGAGTACAACGGTGGTGACGCCATCGAAAAATCCCGGTCTGAATTCGCCCTCGAGGATATTGCCCAAATCCGATGGCGGCTTTACACGAAATTCTTGAGGCTCCGGGTAGAGATCTTTTTCGGTTGGCGCGAAGAGAACATAGACACCTTCTTTTTCGAGCTTGTCGATATCGGCGGCGAAAGTGCGCGGGTATTTATCGAAATCTTCGTTCGGACCAAACTGAAGTCGGTTAACGAAAATTGACGCCACCACGGGATCACCATGTTTGCGCGCCAGTCGCATCAGACTCAAATGGCCGTCGTGTAGATTGCCCATGGTGGGGACGAAGGCCGTGCGCAGCTGGCCACGTAACTGGTCTCGCAACTCGTCAATCGAAGAGATGATTTTCATCGGATCAGGATCAGCAGGTGGGGCCGGGTTTCGGCATGTTTTGCCAGTGACTCAGCACCGCAGGTTAATTCGGCGAATAGGACAGGCGCACATAGATGGGCGCGAATGCTTCGGCCTGGGTGATTTCGATCAGCGTTTCTTTTGCCAACTCCAGCAGCGCGATGAAATTCACGACGACTACAGGCACGCCACGAGTAGGATCGAAGAGCTCATGAAACTCAACGAATTTAGATGATTGCAGGTGACGCATTATGGAGCTCATATGCTCGCGCACCGACAATTCCTCGCGCGAGATTGTGTGCCTTGCGGTCAGCTTGGCGCGTCGCAGGAGATCACTCCATGCGGTTTGCAGATCGACGACATTGACATCAGGGAAGCGCGTGACAACGGCTTGATCGACAAAAATCTGCGTACGTACAAAATCGCGACCGACTTGTGGCAGCGTGTCCAACTGAAATGCAGCCAGCTTCATTTGCTCATACTCAAGCAGACGACGCACCAGTTCCGCGCGGGGGTCGGCCGGTTCTTCGCCCGAATCCACTTTTTTCGAGGGCAGCAGCATGCGTGACTTGATTTCGATCAGCATCGCCGCCATCAGCAGGTAATCCGCTGCGAGTTCGAGATTGCGCTTGCGAATCTGCTCGATGTAACCCAGATACTGCACCGTCACCTGTGCGAGTGGAATATCGAGAATATTGAAGTTTTGCTTGCGAATCAGGTAGAGCAGCAGATCGAGCGGGCCCTCGAAGGCCTCGAGAAAAACTTCGAGTGCATCGGGTGGAATGTAGAGATCAGTAGGTAACTTGAAGAGCGGCTCGCCGTACAGCTTGGCGAAGGCGACGTTGTCAACCACCGTGGGCTCAAGGGCCGCGCCGGTAGCGCTGTCCACGACCTCAGTGGCATTTTCAGCAGACACGCTCATCAGTGGCTCTGGTACACGTAGGCAGATTGGGGGACACGGGATTCCTGCGAGCGACGTGTATTGTCGAGGTCGATCGGTTCCTTGTCCCACAGGCGAGCGCGACCCGCGCGCTGACCTTCTTCGATGGCAGAATTTTTTTGTTTCATTTCACCCAGGAATTGCGTGAATTCAGAAACGTAGCCACTTTTCTTGATGAACCAAGCCATAACCAGACCCGCTAAAAAAACATGAAGCCGTATTCTACCCTGTGTGAACCTTATCGAATCCGCATTCCCGGCTGTGCGCCCGGCCAGGGCTCGAGAATGTAAATGCCCGGATCGGTCTTTTCATCGGCGGCCGAGGCAGCCAGCACCATACCCTCGGAAATACCGAATTTCATTTTGCGCGGTGCTAGATTGGCAACCAACACGGTCAGCTTGCCTTTCAGGTCCTCGGGCTTGTACGCAGATTTGATGCCAGAAAACACATTGCGCAGCCGTCCCTCACCCACATCCAACGTAAGGCGAAGCAGTTTGTCCGAGCCATCAACGTGTTCGCAATCGACAATGCGGGCGATACGAAGATCAATCTTGGCGAAGTCATCAATACGGATTTCCTCGGCAAGAGTTTCGATGCCGGTGGCCGCTGATGGTGCGTCAGCCTCTGCGGACGGTGCTGCCGGTGCTTCAAAGAGTTGGTCCATCATTGCGGGTTCCACTCGAGTCATTAGGTGCGTGTAGGGACGAATTGCATGCTGGTCGGGCAGGGCCGTCGTTGCATCATTCCAGCTCAGCGGCGCGATATTAAACAGTGATTCCACTTGTGTTGCGAGCGATGGCAGTACGGGCTTGAGGTAGACGGTCAGAATCCGGAACGATTCTAGCAATCGGCTGCAGACTTCCTGCAGCTTGGCGCTGTTGGCAGGATCTTTAGCAAGCTCCCACGGTTTATTCGCATCGACGTACGCATTGATTGCATCGGCTTGCTCCATGATCAGACGCAGTGCTTTGCCGTACTCGCGCGCTTCATAGAGCGCAGCGACGTCGGTGCCTGCGTTTCGAAGGCTGGCGAGGAAAGTGTCGTCGGCACTCGCCCAGCCCATGCTTACACGACCCTCGAATTTTTTCGTGATGAAGCCGGCGGCACGACTGGCGATGTTGATGTACTTGCCGATCAGATCGCTGTTGACACGCGCGATGAAATCATCCGGATTGAAATCTACATCTTCGACATGTGCGTTGAGTTTGGCTGCGATGTAGTAGCGCAGCCACTCGGGATTCATGCCGATGTCGAGATAGCGTAGCGGCGATATACCCGTACCGCGCGATTTCGACATTTTTTCACCACTGACCGTGATGAAGCCATGAACAAACACATTGTTTGGCACCTTCATGCCCGCAAAATGCAGCATCGCAGGCCAGAACAGCGTGTGGAAATAAGTGATGTCCTTGCCGATGAAGTGATACTGCTCGGTCGACGGATCTGCC
>CAMBJI010000273.1 GCA_945867725.1 Bordetella parapertussis | reverse complement strand
GCCCGGTCATGACCGGGCTTACCTTTTATCCTGTAAGTAATTGACAAATATACGGAAAATACTGTCTAATTCACGGTTCTGCGCGCCGCGCGCTGACTTTAGTTAATGCGGGCGCTGCGACGAGCCTGTATTGGCCGGACAAGTTCCGGATTCCTACCGATTTTTTGCTGATTGAGCGAGAACCATAATGAAACGTACTTACCAACCTTCCGTCGTCCGCCGCAAGCGCACTCACGGTTTCCGCGCGCGCATGGCTACCCGTAGCGGTCGCGCGATTCTGAATGCCCGCCGTGCGAAAGGCCGCAAGCGTCTCGCAGTCTGAGGCCGGTTGCGCACGCGGTTCTGATAGCGTGTCCGGCAAACGCCCGGAAGATTACGCAAGGATCAGGCGTATTGTAAAAACGGATGAGTTTTCATCCGTTTTTCGTTTGAGACCCGTATTCCGAACTGCACACTTCGTGCTTTATGCGCGCCCCAACGAATCAGGAAATGCACGATTGGGCGTCGTGGTTGCCAAACGCCTTGCGGCGCGTGCCGTTACCCGCAATATGATCAAGCGACTGGCACGCGAGATGTTCCGAAAGTCGGAATGGGTCAAGAGCGATTTCATTATTCGGCTGAACGCCCCAGTGGTACGCCGTGATCAAAGTGCTTCTTCCCGCGCTCGAAAAGTAGCGCTGGCTGCCGAACTGACGGAACTGATGAAGTCTCAACTCCTGCGATAACGCCCATGAAATTCATGCTGTTACTACTGCGAGGCTACAAGCTCTGCATCAGTCCTTTTCTAGGTCAGCATTGCCGCTTTTATCCCAGCTGCTCCGATTACGCGCAGCAAGCTATTGTCGAACATGGCGTTGCACGCGGCAGTCTGCTCGCTGGCCGGCGACTGTGCAAATGTCATCCATGGCATGCTGGTGGCTTTGATGCCGTTCCACCCAAACAAACTCGCGGTGCCGATGCGCCGGTTTCGCACTCTCACTGAATTATCTTCACCAAAGCTCTTATGGATATCAAACGTACTGTCCTGCTGGTTGTATTTTCACTCTCTCTACTGATGTTGTGGGAGAACTGGAATGTCTACAACGGGGGGCCCTCGATGTTCGCGCCCGAGCAAAAAGTCGCAATAACGCCAGCGCCGACATCGCCTGCCACCACCAGCGAGCAATCCGTGCCACAAGCGTCTGCCAGCACTGGCGCAAACACCACCACTAGCAATCAAGTACCGGGCGGCGCAATTGCCAATCCTCAGGGTGAGCGCATTACCCTGAGTACAGACCTGCTGAAGGTGGAAATCAACACCGCTGGCGGTGAGCTCACGCGCGTTGAACTGCTCAAGCACAAAGACATTGCCAATCCCGGAAAGAATGTAGTGCTGATGGAAACCGGCGCGGGACGCACTTATATAGGTCAGAGTGGATTAATCGGTGGTGATTTTCCAAACCACCGCACGATGTACACCGCACGTCCGGGAGCACGCAATCTTGAAAGCAGCGACAGTATCGAGCTGGTACTCGATGCCGAACAAAATGGTGTCAAGCTCACCAAAACTTATGTATTCAAGCGCGGCCAGTATGCGATCGATCTGAACCATGCGGTGGTCAACAGCACCGCAGAAGCCATCTCCCCATCCGTGTATGTACAACTGGTGCGCGATGGCAGCAAACTCGAAGGCGATTCGGCTTTCTACAGCACCTTTACTGGCCCAGCGATTTACACGGCTACGGAAAAATTCCGCAAGGTCTCATTTGAAGACATTGAAAAAGCCAAGAACCCGCCACCGGTGCGCACCAGCGATGGCTGGATTGCGATGGTCCAGCACTATTTCGTCACCGCTTTCCTGCCAACGGCCAAAGGCCAGCATGAACTGTTTACCCGGAAAATCGACGACAATCTCTATGCTGTCGGTTCCATCATAAGCATGGGCAGCATCGCGCCAGGTGCCTCTACGTCGACCTCGGGCAAGCTATTCGCTGGCCCCCAAGAATCCGCATCCCTTGAGCAGTTCGCAACCGACTTCGATCTCGTCAAGGACTATGGCTGGCTAACCATCATTGCCAAACCAATTTTCTGGCTAATGGAACAAATTCAGAAAATACTCAGCAACTGGGGCTGGACCATCATCGTGCTGACCATCCTGATCAAGCTTGCATTCTTTCCTCTGTCGGCCGCCAGCTATCGCAGCATGGCGAAGATGAAACTAGTCACACCGAAAATGACCGCGATACGCGAACGTCACAAAGGCGATCCGCAAAAAATGAATGCGGCGATGATGGAGCTCTACAAGACCGAAAAAATCAATCCGCTTGGCGGCTGTTTGCCCGTCGTCGTGCAAATCCCGGTGTTTATCGCGCTCTACTGGGTGCTGCTGGCCAGCGTGGAAATGCGTCACGCCCCATGGCTGGGCTGGATACAAGATTTGTCGGCGCCCGATCCCTGGTACATCCTGCCCGTCGTCATGGCCGCTTCCATGTTCGTGCAAACCAAGCTCAACCCCACACCGCCTGACCCGATTCAGGCCAAGGTCATGATGTTCATGCCGATCGCATTCTCGGTCATGTTTTTCTTTTTCCCTGCGGGTCTGGTGCTGTACTGGGTCGTAAACAATCTGCTGTCCATTGGTCAGCAATGGGTTATCACCCGTCAGTCGGAGCAAGGCAAAACCTAATTGCTTTGTTAATCCAAAAAAGTCCGTCGCCTGCTGGTCACGGACTTTTTTTATTCCGGATACACTTTCCCCATGCTCGCTGACAATTCCCCCATTGCTGCCATTGCCACTGCCCCGGGCCGCGGCGGTATTGGCGTGGTGCGCATTTCAGGCAAACAGCTGGGTGTACTTGTGCGTGCGGTCTGCCGACTTGATAGCGAACGTACGCTCAGCCCGCGACAAGCGACCTATCTGGATTTCATTCAGGCTGATGGCAGCGTAATTGATAGCGGACTCGCGATTTATTTCAACGCGCCCCACTCGTACACCGGCGAGGAGGTGCTCGAGCTGCAGGGACATGGCGGCCCGGTCGTCATGCAAATGCTACTCAATCGCTGCCTCGAAGCAGGCGAAGAAATTGGCCTCCGGCTAGCCAATCCGGGTGAATTTACTTATCGCGCTTTTCTCAATGACAAACTCGATCTCGCTCAGGCGGAAGCTGTATCCGATCTGATCGATGCCTCGACCGAAGCTGCAGCGCGACTGGCCACACAATCCTTGTCGGGTGCGTTTTCAAAAAAGATTGAACAATTGCTCGAACAAGTGATTCGCCTGCGTATGCTGGTGGAGGCGACGCTGGATTTTCCCGAAGAAGAAATTGAATTCCTGGAAAAATCCGACGCACTCGGCCAACTGCAAAGCCTGCGCGAGACGCTGGATACCGTATTAACGCAAGCCGGGCAGGGTGCCTTACTGCGTGATGGCCTCAAGGTGGTCCTCGCAGGTCAGCCAAATGTCGGCAAGAGCTCCTTGCTCAACGCACTCGCCGGCAATGATGTTGCGATCGTCACACCCATCGCGGGTAC
>CAMBJI010000272.1 GCA_945867725.1 Bordetella parapertussis | reverse complement strand
TGACTTGGCACTGCGGTGGGAACGTTGAAAAATCAGGGACTTGGCAGCATTGGTCGAGCACCCGAAGAGCTGGGATATACTCCTGCCATATACATCTTTTAAGGGGAGTCACCTGATGGCCATTTCCACTGTGTTTATTAACAACCGCACTCAGGCAGTCCGACTCCCGGCAGAAGTTCGCTTACCCGAAGGCGTGAAACGAGTCACCGTCAGGGCTGTAGGCAACGAGCGCATCATCGCGCCAGTCGAAAACACTTGGGACAGCTTTTTCATGAATGGTCTGAAAGTCAGTGATGATTTCATGATCGAGCGTGCCAGCCAGCAGCAGAACGAGCGGGAAGCGCTTGAATGATCCGCTATCTGCTTGATACGAATATCGTGATCTATGTGATCAAGAAACGTCCGATAGAAATGCTGAAGGCGTTCAACAAAAATGGCGGAAGGATGGCGATATCGAGCATCACACTTGCGGAGCTTTTTCATGGTGCAGAAAAAAGCGCCCGGTGCGCGGAAAATCTGACGGTGATAGATGACTTCACTAGCCGCCTTGAAGTGCTGCCCTACACACCGAAAGCGGCTCAACATTACGGTTCGATCCGTGCCGCCCTCGAAAGAAGTGGAGATACTATCGGCATCAACGATCTGCACATCGCGGCTCATGCACGAAGTGAGGGACTTGTGCTGGTGACAAACAACCTGAGAGAGTTCGAGCGCGTCCCTGCACTGGAAACAGAAAACTGGATCAGCGTAGCAAGTTGATCGAGCAACACAACAGCTACCCACAAAGAAAAAGCGGCTGAGGAAACCTCAGCCGCTTCTTTTGCCGTTTTCCGACCTTCTTCCGAATTATTCGGGGCAAAGGCGGGGAATTTTGGCGTCCCCACGGGGATTCGAACCCCGGTACTCACCGTGAAAGGGTGATGTCCTAGGCCTCTAGACGATGGGGACAAAAACTGTCCGTACTGCCGACCTATTGTTACCGCTGCTGCACATTTAATTCCGACTCAGTGGTGGATGTAAGCGGGATCTAACCGCTGACCTCTTGCATGCCATGCAAGCGCTCTCCCAGCTGAGCTATACCCCCATGTGCAGCAGAAGCGGGATTATAGCCGAATCTTTTACCCCCTGTAAATCTCGACGGTCACCTTATTTAAGACCAGCGTGCAGGCGTGAGAGCACCTTGTCCCGCCCGAAAAGGAAAAGCACGGCATCTACCGAAGGCGTCTGTAACTGCCCGGTGACCAGCAATCGCAAGGGCATGGCCAGCTGCGGCATTTTTAGCTGACAGTCGGCCAACACTTGCTTCATCAATGCACTGATGGCTTCGCGGGTCCAATCAATATCTGCCGCCGCAGTGGCAAACTGCTTGAGCGCCACGCGCGCAGCATCCGTGAGATGCTGAGTCACCAGCGCCGGATCAGGCTTGGGCTCGCGATAGAACAGCATCGCAGCATCGGCCAGTTCATTGACGGTATTGGCGCGATCCTTGAGTAAGCCAATGACTTCGGGCAGCGACGGGCCACCATCGAGATGTGCGCCATCACGCTCCAGTTCTGGCATCGCCAGTTGAGCCAGCTCGGCATCATCAGTGGCTTTGATGTAGTGATTGTTCAGCCAGGCTAGTTTCTCGGGATTGAACTGCGCGGGTGATTTGGTCAGGTGATCCAGATCAAACCAGCTGCAGAATTGCTCAAGGCTGAAAATCTCGTCATCACCATGACTCCAGCCCAGTCGCGCCAGATAATTGAGCATGGCATCGCGCAGATAACCCTGCGCCGGATACTCCATCACGCTCACTGCGCCATGGCGCTTGGAAAGTTTCTCGCCATCCGCACCGAGAATCATCGGCACATGGCCATACACGGGCAGGGTGCCACCTAAGGCTGTGAGTACATTGATCTGCCGTGGCGTGTTGTTGACATGGTCATCGCCACGAATCACATGGGTGATTTTCATGTCCCAGTCATCCACCACGACACAAAAGTTGTAGGTTGGTGTGCCATCGGGACGGGCGATGACGAAATCATCAAGCTCCCGATTGGAGATGGTGATGGTGCCTTTGACCGCATCATCCCAACTGACATCACCGTCCAATGGATTTTTGAAACGCACGACCGGCTGCCGACCCTCGGGGATTGCGGGCAAAGTTTTACCCGGCTCGGGCCGCCAAGTGCCGTCGTAGCGTGGCTTATCGCCTGCTGCCCGCTGGCGCTCGCGCATCGCTTCCACTTCTTCGGGGGATGCGTAGCAGTGATAAGCCGTGCCAGCTGCCAGCATTTGGCCGATCACTTCGCGGTAGCGATCCATGCGCTGCATCTGATAAAACGGCCCCTCATCATGATCAAGACCCAGCCATTGCATGCCATCCAGAATGGCCTGCACCGCCTCGGGCGTGGACCGTTCCAGGTCAGTGTCTTCGATACGCAAAATGAAGGTGCCGCCAAAACGACGTGCATACGCCCAGGAAAACAGCGCGGTTCGGGCGCCGCCCAAATGAAGGTAACCGGTGGGGCTGGGGGCAAAACGGGTGCGAACAGTCATGATCAGGGCGCAGGCGCCATCGGGAAAACCGCTATTTTAGAGCCTCTGCCGAAATGGACGTAGCACTCCTTAGTGCCAAGGGGTGTCTGAGACAAAAAAGCGCTTCTAAAAGGCAAAGTCCGCTCTTCAAGCGACCTTTGGCCTCAGGCTTTAGCGGTTACCACTCCGAGCGAGTGGTCACTGATAAAATCGCGGTTTGCCTTTAACGGTTACCCATACGCAATGAGCACCGCCCATTCCCGCAAGATTTTCGTCACCACTGCCCTGCCCTACGCAAACGGCGCGTTCCATGTTGGCCACATCATGGAGTACATCCAGGCTGATATCTGGGTTCGCTTCATGCGCATGCGGGGCCATGAGGTGCATTTCGTTTGCGCGGATGATGCGCATGGCGCTCCGATTATGATTGCTGCCGAAAAAGCAGGCATCACGCCTCAGGCATTCGTGGCCAACATCGCCGCCGGTCGCAAACAGTATCTCGATGGTTTTCATATTGCCTTTGATAATTGGCACTCCACCGATGGCGAAGAAAATCATGCGCTCTCGCAGGAAATTTATCGTCGACTGCGTGATAACGCGAAGCTGATCACGACGCGCAGTGTCGAACAATTTTTTGATCCGGTAAAAAATATGTTTTTGCCGGATCGTTACATCAAGGGCGAGTGCCCGAAGTGCGGCGCGAAAGATCAATACGGTGATTCTTGCGAATCCTGCAGTGCTGTGTACGCACCGACCGATCTGAAAAACCCCTACTCCACTCTCACGGGTGCAGCGCCTGTGATGAAATCCTCTGAGCATTATTTCTTTCAGCTCTCAGATCCTAAATGCGGCGAATTTCTGCGTGAGTGGGCACTAGACCCGTCGCGCCTGCAACCCGAAGTGGCGAACAAAGCACGCGAATGGCTGGAGAGTGAGAGTGGCCTGGGTGACTGGGATATCAGCCGCGATGCGCCCTACTTTGGCATCGAGATCCCCGACGCGCCGGGCAAGTACTT
>CAMBJI010000271.1 GCA_945867725.1 Bordetella parapertussis | reverse complement strand
TGGTGCGAACGCGATTCTGGCTGTGTCAATGGCAGTTTCGAAGGCAGCAGCAGAGGAGGCGGGGCTGCCCCTCTATCGTTATTTTGGCGGCTCGGCGGCGATGCAGATGCCGGTGCCCATGATGAATGTGATCAACGGCGGCGCGCATGCTGACAACAATCTCGACATTCAGGAATTCATGATCATTCCGGTGGGCGCGCCTAGCTTCCGTGAGGCGATGCGCTACGGTGCCGAGGTGTTCCATACCCTGAAAAAAATCCTGCAGGACCGCAAGCTGACGACCTCGGTGGGCGACGAAGGCGGTTTTGCGCCCTCGGTGGAAAACCACGAAGCTGCGATAAAGCTGATCATTGAAGCGATTGAAAAAGCTGGTTACGAGCCAGGTACCCAGATTGCGCTGGGTCTTGATTGCGCCGCCAGCGAGTTTTATCGCGATGGCAAATACCATTTGGCGGGCGAGGGTCTGAGCCTGTCCTCAGCCGACTTCACCAACTTGCTCGCCACCTGGTGCGACAAGTACCCCATCATGTCAATTGAAGATGGCATGGCTGAGAATGACTGGGATGGTTGGGCAACGCTGACAGGCGCTCTGGGCAAGAAAATTCAGTTGGTGGGCGACGATCTCTTCGTCACCAATACCAAAATTCTGCGCGAAGGTATTGAGAAAAATATCGCTAACTCCATTTTGATTAAGATCAATCAGATCGGTACACTCACCGAAACTTTTGCCGCCATCGAAATGGCCAAGCGGGCCGGTTACACCGCTGTGATTTCACATCGCTCGGGCGAGACGGAAGATTCGACGATTGCCGATATCGCGGTCGGTTGCAATGCCTTGCAGATCAAGACAGGTTCATTGTCGCGTTCCGATCGCATGGCGAAATACAATCAGCTCCTGCGCATCGAGGAAGATCTGGGCGATATCGCCAGCTACCCCGGCCGCCAGGCTTTTTATAATCTGCGGTAAGCTTCCCAACCGGCAGCGCTTTCGCTAGCCTGCCGGTAATGAACGAGATTCTCACGCATGCGCCTGTTACTCATATCGCTGACCGCTTTGGTTGTACTGATCCAGTATCCGCTCTGGCTGGGCAAGGGCGGCTGGCTGCGTGTCTGGGATTTGTCGCGTCAGGTGGACGTGGCGCTGGTCAAGGAACAGGAACTCAAGGCGCGTAACGCCAAACTCGCCTCCGAAGTGCAGGACTTGAAAGAAGGTACCGGCGCCATCGAGGAACGTGCGCGCTATGAACTTGGCTTGGTCAGGGATAGCGAGACATTCGTTCAGGTACTTGATGGGCATGGCAAGCAGCAGGTGGCTGGCGTCAAGCCCTGATTCATCGAGACCGTCGCCACAAAATCCGCAATACCCTCCCAAGTACTGCTCAAATCCCTGCCATGGTCAATGCTGCTGCCCAGTTGGCTGCTGCACCGCATCGGCGATCGACTCCAGCGAAAACAGCTGCATGCAATCTACAGGGTCAAACAGATAGTACTGGCCACAGAAATCGCAATTGATATCCAGTTTGCCCAGATCAGCCAAGGCAGAATCGATTTCCTCGCGACCGAGCATCTTCAGCATATTGCCGACTTTCTCACGCGAGCAGCCGCAGTGAAATGTCGGATGGCGCGGATCGAAGATGCGTACAGTTTCTTCCCAATACAGTCTCTGCAGCAAGGTCATGATGTCCGTGCTCAGCAGTTCCTGTTGATTCAGCGTCGAGGCCAGCGTCACGGTACGGTTCCAGGCATCGGCATCGGCCAGCGGGGCAAGCGTGCCGCCATCATCAGGAAGTTTTTGCAGCAGCAAACCGCGAGCGACCTTGTCATCGGCGGCCAGCCACAGACGGGTATCGAGCTGTTCTGATCGCATCATGTAATTTTCAATGACAGTGGCGACAGATTCGCCTTCTAGTGCGACGATGCCCTGATAGGCTTGTTGTCCCGGTTGTTTGTCGGTGGGGTCGAGGGTAATAGCGAAACGTCCTTCGCCATTTGCATTGACCAGTTCCTGCAGGCCGGCTTGTTCGGATACCTCGGCATCTTCCCGCAGCTTGGCCGTTGCGCGCAGACGTAGCGCAGCATCGCACTCTGCAACCAGCAGCTGTACCGGTCCATCGCCATGGATCTGCATGATGATAGTGCCATCGAATTTCAGATTGGCGGATAGCAGGGCGGCGGCGGCCATCATCTCGCCCAGAATGGCACTCACCACCGATGGATACGTTCGCCGCGACTGTACCTGTTGCCACGCATCTGAAATCTCGATCAGCTCACCGCGGACCAGTGAGTTTTCAAACATGAATTTTTGCAGCGTATCCAAACTTAATCCAGACGTTTCAAATGCTTTTGGTAATAGGCAGCGCGTGCAGAATAACTGTCAGCACTTTGTTTGAGTGCAGCGACCTGCTCATCAGTTAGTGTGCGCGCCACTTTGGCAGGAGATCCGATGATGAGCGAGTTGTCCGGGAACTCCTTGCCTTCGGTAACCAGTGCGCCTGCACCGACCAGACAATTCTTGCCGATTATTGCGCCATTCAGAATCACGGCTTGTATACCGATCAGGCTACCTTCGCCTATCGTGCAACCATGCAGCATGGCCTGATGGCCAACGGTCACATCTTTGGCCAATGTGAGCGGGTAACCCATATCGGTGTGCAGCACGCAGTTTTCTTGCACATTGCTGTTTTCGCCGATGTGAATCAGCTCATTGTCACCGCGCAGGGTGGTACCGAACCACACATTGGCGCGTGATTCGAGCTTGATTTTGCCGATGAGCGTCGCGGACTCGGCGACCCAGGCATCTGCGGCGATCTCGGGGACATGGTCGCCCAATTGGTATATCGACATGGGGATTAAAATGCGTGATTGGAATGGCCCGCATTTTACCCCCGACCGCATGAGCACCGCCGATACTGACCACCTTTGCCAGTCCCGCCAACCCCGTCAGCCCGTTATCGAACCCGGCGAGTTGCGCGCAGAAGCGCTGCGACTCTTGGCCGAATCCAATGCACAGATAAAAGCTGAGTCGACCATGGCGCTCAAGCAGCGCTGGGAAGCGGGTGAGCTCAGCCTCGATAGGGCAGCGGTATTGCACAGCGACGCAGCGATCCCCGGTCGACCCACGCGCCCGGCGTTGGTATCGCCACGTGCCTTGGAACGCCGTCCGATGAATACGGTCGCCGGTCGTGCTGCCTTGATTCACGCACTGGCACACATAGAATTCAACGCAATCAATCTGGCGCTGGATGCGATCTGGCGTTTCCCGGATATGCCCCCTGAGTTTTATGCTGATTGGCTGCAAGTAGCCGCTGAGGAGGCGCTACATTTCACTCTGCTCAATACGCATCTGGGTTCGCTTGGTCACGGCTACGGCGATTTCAATGCGCACAACAGCTTGTGGGAAATGGCAGAAAAAACGCGTGAGAATGTACTAGCCCGCATGGCGCTGGTACCCAGAACGCTTGAGGCCCGCGGTCTGGATGCCACGCCAGCCGTGCGCGCCAAGCTGGCGCAGGTGGGTGATGAACCTGCCGCTGCAATCCTCGACATCATTTTGCGCGACGAG
>CAMBJI010000270.1 GCA_945867725.1 Bordetella parapertussis | reverse complement strand
CTGCGAGCGGAATGTAAATCGCGCGAGGAACATGCTATTTTCTTCGCGGCCTGCGGTGTCACATCCTGACCTATACCGGAATGACCTTTTTAAAGCTCTCAGAACGTTTCATCCTCCGCCAAATACCGCCACTGTCCCACCGGCAGGTTGCCTAGCTTCACCCGCCCGATGCGCACGCGTTTGAGGCCCAGCACCTTCAGCCCGACCATTTCGCACATGCGTCGTATTTGACGTTTTTTACCTTCGCGCAGAATGAAGCAAAGTTGATCATCATTTTGCCAATGCACTTTGGCCTGCTTGAGTGCTTTACCGTCCATGATGAGCCCATGATTCAGACGTTTAAGATCATGTTCAGGCAAGCGACCAGGTTTGCTGTACTGCACGCGCACCAGATATTCTTTTTCGATCGCTGAATCTTCACCGATCAGCGTTTTTGCGATGCGGCCATCTTGGGTTAGTACCAGCAAGCCAATCGAGTCAATATCGAGCCGGCCAGCGGGCACCAGACTTTTGAGCTGACCTGCGCTGAACTGTGTCGGTAGTTTGTCTTCTGGCCAGCGGTTTTCGGGGCGCACCAGTACCACAGCGGGTTGATAACCGTCTTCTGCCTGGCCGCTGACATAACCCATGGGTTTGTTGATGAGTACGGTGACGCGCTTGGCTTGCTGCGCCTGTGCTTGTCGTTCGATGGTGATTTTTTGATGCGGCAGTACTTTGCTGCCGAGTTCGGAGATGACTTGCCCATCGACGCGGACCCAGCCTTTGGCAATCCATTCATCGGCCTCGCGACGTGAAGACAGGCCCAGCTCGGACATGCGTTTGGAAAGTCGTACGGGTTCAGTCATGGGAGCTTACACACGCAGCGCATCAAGAAGATCGGATTCCAGTGCGATCTGGCTGCGCGCATTGGAGAGTACTGGGCCGTCGACCAGAAAGACATCCTCGACGCGCTCGCCCAGTGTGGTGATTTTTGCGGTGTGCAGATTAACCTTGTAGCGTGCAAGTACGCTGGCAATCGAATACAGCAGACCGGTTCGATCACTCGCGGAGACGGATAGCAAATGGTATTGCCCACGCTCATCGGGCTGTAAGTGTACGGCGGGCGTGATCGGAAAGGTGCGCGAGAGTCGCGACAGACGTGCTTTGCCGGGCGCAGGTAATTCAGACTCGGATTGCAACCACTGACCCAGATCGTGTTCAATGAGCGTGATCAGTTCGCGATAGTTGTCCGCAAAGGTGGGCTCGCTGACCAGAAAGGTGTCCAGCGCATAGCCGTGGCGCGTGGTCTGCACCTTGGCATCGAGAATGCTGAAGTTTTTACGATCAAAGTAGCTGCAGATGCGGGCAAACAGGTCAGGGCGGTCACGCAAATATATGACGACTTGCAGGCCTTCGCCTATGGGTCCAAGGCGGCAGCGGACGATGGCTTTTTCACTGTTGCTGTGTTCGCACAGTACGCGCGTTTGCCACGCGATTTCTGACGCATCATGGCGAAGAAAGTAGCCAACATCAAGATTTTGCCAGAGCGCTTCGTGAGCATGCTCTGAAAGTCCGTAAAGACGAAGTGAAGCAATGGCTTCCTTTTGTCGGTTGCGCAGTTCACGGTCGCTGGACGGTGCTTCGCCACCAAGCACACGCAGACTCATGCGGTAAAGATCTTCGAGTAGTTTGCCTTTCCAGGCATTCCAGACTTTGGGGCTGGTGCCACGTATATCGGCAACGGTGAGTAGATAGAGTGCAGTGAGGTTGCGCTCGTTTTTTATGGTTTTTACGAACGCTCGGACGACATCCGGATCTGATAAATCTTGTTTTTGTGCGACCTGCGACATCAGCAAATGATGCTCAACCAGAAAAACCACTAATTGCGTTTCTTCTTTTGAGAGCCCATGGGCGCGGCAAAATACGCGTGCGTCACGCTTGCCGAGTTCCGAGTGATCGCCACCCCGGCCTTTAGCGATGTCGTGGAAAAGGGCTGCGACATAAATCAGCCATGGCTGTGAAAAATTCGCCATGAGCTGACTGCAAAAAGGATACTCGTGCGAATGCTCTGGGATGGTGAAGCGTCGGACATTGCGCACCACCATCAGGATGTGCTGATCGACGGTATACACATGAAACAAGTCATGCTGCATCTGTCCAATGATGCGGCGGAAGTTGGGCAAGTAGCGGCCCAGAATCGATAATTGATTCATCAAACGCAGTGTGTGCGTGATGCCTTTGGGTGCCCGTATGATTTGCATGAACAAATCGCGATTGACGGGGTCGCGGCGGAATTTCGCATCGATGCGAAACCGTTCATGCCATATGGCGCGTTGCGTGCGCGCAGTCATACCTTTGAGCTCGCCGTGCCGCTCCAGCAACAAGAAAATTTCCAATAACGCAGAGGGTGTCTCGGCAAAGACGCGCTCGTGCGCGATGTCGATCCTGCCATTGACTTCATTGAAGTACGGCGAAATAGCGCGCGACACGCTCGCTTGCGGAAACAGATGCGCCTCAATGTTTTGCAGCAGGATCGTGTTGAGTTGTGTGACGGCCTTGGCCGCCCAGTAATACCGCTGCATCAGCACTTCGCTCGAGCGACGTGTGTCGGTTGTGACAAAGCCGAAGGTTTCTGCAATCGCAGGTTGCACATCGAAAATCAAACGGTCTTCGCGTCGTCTGGCATGCAGATGCAGGCGTATGCGAATGTCTTTGAAAGCGAGTTCCTTGGCGGCGAGCTGACGTGCTTCCGTTGCCGTGATCATCTCGCGCTCTGCGAGCTTGCGCCATGAATCACCCAATCCCGCTGCTTTGGCCACCCACAAAATCACTTGCAGATCACGCAGCCCACCGGGACTTTCTTTGCAGTTGGGCTCCAGACTGTAGGGAGTGTTTTCGTATTTGACGTGCCGCTGACGCAATTCGAGGATTTTGTCTTGAAAAAATGCGCGGGCGTCCATGGATTCTGTGCAGCGATTCTGCAGATCTTTGAAGTGCGCTTTGCTGCCGTAAATGAGTCGTGCTTCCAGCAGGCTAGTCTGCACAGTGATATCGGCTGCTGCTTCAGTGAGGCATTCGTCGATGGTGCGAATGCTATGGCCGATTTCCAAACCCAGATCCCACAGTAATTGCACCAGTTGCTCGAGTTTTTCCTTGAGCGGCTGATCCGGTGCCGAAGGAAGAAGAATCAGCAAATCGATATCGGAGTAGGGGAAAAGCTCGCCCCGGCCATAACCTCCCACGGCGACCAGTGACGCTGAAGCCGGCATGGCGAATTGCTTCCAGGCCTCAGTGAGCACCAAGTCGGCGTTTTGCCGCATGCGCTTTAGGAGACGTTCGGGGCGCCGGTCGTGTTCGTAGTCAGCGATGATGGTCTGGCGGCCCAGCTTGAGCTGCTCCCGAAGAGAGAGCGCCAGCTGGACCGGGTCAGGCAACGGCGGCGGGTTTGCCTGCATGTGTTTCCTGAATGAGGGCCGGTGGCGCCGGACTCGCCGCCGATACGGTCAACACTTCATAACCAGTTTCTGTCACCAGAATGGTATGTTCCCATTGCGCTGACAGACTTCGGTCGCGTGTGTTGATGG
>CAMBJI010000269.1 GCA_945867725.1 Bordetella parapertussis | reverse complement strand
CATAGCTACACCAGCACGCGCTCGATGCCGCCATTGTTGGCGCGGGCGACATAGTCGGGCATCCAGTTGGGTCCCAACAGATGCCTTGCCATTTCGACGACGATGTAATCGGCATCCGTGCCTGAATCATCGTTGAAACGCGACAGGCCCTGCAAGCAAGACGGGCAAGAGGTCAGGATTTTGATATCGCCCTCAAAACCGTCGGCGCGCAGCTTATCCGCGCCTTTGGTCATTTCGGCTTCTTTGCGGAAGCGAATTTGCGTGGACACATCCGGCCGACTGACAGCAAGCGTGCCGGATTCACCGCAGCAGCGATCGTTCTTTTCAATCTTCTGCGCATCAATGGTCGTGATCAGACTGTTGACGGTTTTGAGCGGATCTTGCTGCTTCATCGGGCTGTGGCAGGGATCGTGATACATGTAGCGGGTACCTGTTACGCCTTCGAGCTTCACATTTTTTTCGAGCAGGTATTCATGAATATCGACGATGCGGCAACCCGGAAAGATTTTGTCGAATTCATATCCCTGCAACTGGTCGTAGCACGTGCCGCATGAGACGACCACGGTTTTGATATCGAGATAGTTCAGCGTATTGGCAACGCGGTGGAACAGCACGCGATTGTCGGTGATGATTTTTTCTGCTTTGTCAAAATCACCGGAGCCGCGCTGCGGATAGCCGCAGCACAGATAGCCGGGTGGCAGCACCGTTTGCACGCCGACATGCCAAAGCATGGCCTGGGTGGCGAGGCCTACTTGTGAGAACAATCGCTCGGAGCCGCAGCCGGGAAAATAAAACACGGCTTCAGTGTCGGCGCTGGTGGCCTTGGGATCACGAATGATGGGAACGAATTTGTCGTCCTCGATATCCAGCAAAGCGCGCGCGGCTTTCTTGGGCAGATTACCGGGCATTTTCTTGTTTATGAAATGAATCACCTGCTCGCGCACGGGTGGCTTGCCATGCGTGGACGGTGGTGCCTTGGTTTGCTTTTTCGCGAACTTTTTCAGCAGGTCATGTCCGATACGCTGGGCTTTGTAACCCCAGCCGATCATGATCTGACGGGTGGCATTAATGGTGGCCGGGTCTTTCGCATTCAGGAAAAACATCGAAGCTGCGGTACCGGGATTGAAGGACTTTTTATCCATCTTGCGCAGTAGATTGCGCATGTTCATGGACACATCGCCAAAATCAATATCGACCGGGCACGGCGTCAGGCATTTGTGGCAGACGGTGCAGTGATCGGCAACGTCTTCGAATTCTTCCCAGTGACGTATGGATATCCCACGCCGTGTCTGTTCTTCGTATAAAAACGCTTCGACCAGCAATGAGGTCGCAAGAATCTTGTTGCGCGGCGAATAAAGCAAATTCGCACGCGGCACATGCGTGGCACAGACAGGTTTGCATTTGCCGCAGCGCAGGCAGTCTTTGATGCTGCTGGCAATCGCACCGATGTCGCTTTGCTGCATGATCAGCGATTCATGTCCCATCAGGCCAAAGGACGGCGTGTAAGCGTTGCGCAGATCGGCATGCAGGTCAGGCGAATTCAGCAACTTACCTTTGTTGAAGCGCCCCTCCGGATCAATACGCTGCTTGTAATCGCGGAATTCGCCGATCTCGGCTTCGGTCAAAAATTCGAGCTTGGTGATGCCGATACCATGCTCGCCGGAGATCACGCCATTGAGCGATCTGGCCAACGCCATGATCTCGACGACGGCGGCATGCGCAGTTTGCAGCATGTCGTAGTCATCGGAATTCACCGGGATATTGGTATGCACATTGCCATCGCCTGCGTGCATGTGCAGCGCAACGAATACGCGGCCACGCAAAACGCGCTTATGTATGGCGCTGCATTCTTCCAGCACCGGCTTGAAGGCCGCGCCACTGAAAATCTGGCGTAGCTGCGCGCGCACTTCGGCTTTCCATGAAATGCGAATGCTGCGATCCTGAAGCACATCAAATACGCGCAGATCAGGCCGCACGTCAGACTGGGCAGCTGCTGCGTCAATCTCGGCGATTCGCTGCGCGAGTCCCAACTCTGTTAGTTCTTGGCGCGCGCTGTCGATGCTGGTATCGAGGTGCGACAGCAGCCAGGACCAGCGGGCATGCACCGACTCCAGCAGACTGAGGGCCTGTGCGACACGATCTTCAAGTAATTCGGCCGGTGGTATCTCTAGGCCTTCATCATCTTCGCTCTTGCCCAGCTTTAAGTGGCCGCGCGCGAAGTACGATGACAACTCGGCGACAAGCTTGAGCTTATTGGCCATCGACAAACGAATATTGATGCGCTCGATACCATCGGTGTACTCGCCCATACGATCAAGCGGAATGACGACGTCTTCGTTGATCTTGAAGGCATTGGTATGGCGGGCAATGGCGGCTGTACGTGCGCGATCGAGCCAGAATTTTTTACGCGCCTCGGGACTGACTGCGACGAAACCTTCACCCACGCGGGTGTTGGCAATGCGAACGACTTCGGAGGTGGCGCGGGCCACGGCTTCTTCATCATCGCCAACGATGTCGCCGAACAGGGCCATTTTGGGCAGCACGCCACGTTTGGATTTGGTGGCGTATCCAACGGCACGTAGATAGCGTTCGTCGAGATGCTCGAGGCCCGCGAGTATGGCGCCACCTTTTTTAGTTTCGGCATCAAGATAGGCCTTGATCTCGACGATCGAAGGAATTGCGTCGCGCGCCTGGCCGAAAAATTCGAGGCAGACGGTGCGCGTAGCCTTGGGCATCTTGTGCAGTATCCAGCGCGCAGAGGTTATGAGCCCATCGCAGCCTTCTTTTTGTACGCCGGGCAATCCGGCGAGAAATTTGTCGGTGACATCCTTGCCCAGACCTTCTTTGCGAAACTTGCGGCCATTAATTTCCAGTATCTCGGTCTTGAAGGGGGCTTTTTGCTTCGGTGCGCGTCCGCGTTCAGCCGGATGCGTCCAGTCGAGTCGGAATCGCGCCAGCGGAACGTCGTGAATTTTGCCGAGATTGTGATCCAGACGGGTGACTTCGAGCCAGTCACCATTCGGATCCACCATGCGCCAGCTCGCAAGATTGTCGAGCGCAGTACCCCATAGCACGGCTTTTTTACCACCGGCATTCATCGCGACATTGCCGCCGATGCAAGAAGCATCGGCCGAAGTGGGGTCAACGGCAAAAACATAACCGGCTTTTTCTGCTGCGTCCGACACACGTCGGGTGACCACGCCGGCACCGGAAAAAATGGTGGCGCATTCGCGCGCTGCACCGGGCAGTTGCTCAATGACGACATCACCCAGCGCTTCCAGTTTTTCGGTGTTGATTACGGCCGACATGGGTGTCAGCGGTATGGCGCCGCCGGTGTAACCCGTGCCGCCGCCGCGCGGGATGATGGTGAGACTCAGTTCGATGCAGCCTTTGACGAGGCCGGCGATTTCTTCTTCGCTATCGGGCGTGAGCACAACGAAGGGATACTCGATACGCCAGTCGGTGGCATCCGTCACATGCGAGACGCGCGAAAGGCCGTCGAAACGAATATTGTCTTTTTCGGTGTAACGACCCAGTACTCGAAACGCACGGCGGCGTAATGCTTCGGTCTG
>CAMBJI010000268.1 GCA_945867725.1 Bordetella parapertussis | reverse complement strand
TGGCTGAGCTCAGCGCATCGCTGAGTGCGCCGCGTGGTGTTAGGAAGGGCAGACCGCCGACGGCCCATTTCAGATCGTAGTCGAAGGCGTGTTTGGTATGAGTAGGAGGCTGAATTTGCGTCAGCCACGGGTTGGCTGAGGTTTGAGCGTTCGAAAAGCGCAAGACCCCGGATTGCACTGTGAAGCGGCAACCTGGGAGGATCGTGCATTTAAGAATTACATGTACGAAGTGGCAAATGTGACGGCGAATATGTCGATGCAGATGGATTTATCGGTTCAGGAATTGATTAATGGTTTTCCCTGCGAGCACTTATCAAATCCGCTAACGCCTGCCTGCCTTCGTCTGTTTGTATTAGTTCAAAACATTCGGACTCGGCCATGTCCAGATCAAAGTCTATGTCCTCCAATCGAGCGGAAAAACCTGAAGGATCAAAATCAGCCAATGCGGGTAGGAGAAATTGACTTCCCTGATTAAATACCCGTTGTAAGTCTGGGCACGCCTGCAGTAATTTTTCAGTCCATTGACCGCTCCGGGCACGCAGGGAGTAAAACAGAGCGTCGGCAAAAACACCATTTGCTACGCTGCGATTTGAATCATTAAGAGCCGTAATCATCATGCTGCTTTGCTCTGCAGCATAGTCAAAGAATTCCGTATTTCCCCAATTAGCAGCAGTTTTGCTTACTTGAGTGAAAAGTGTTTCATTAACCTCAAATTCTGTATTTTTTATAAATAGATCAACGTATGTCGAATCATACTGACCAAGATTAATAAAAATTTTTATCTTTTCGCTCTCATTTAGAGTTTTACAAACACTTTCTAAAATTAATTTAAATTTTTCGAAGGAATCAATTGACTCTTTTTCCAAAAAAGTTTTTTTTGCATTGATAATGCACATATCGAAGCTGTTGCATTTTTCTGAAAGCATTTTTATTGATTCCATTGATTTATTTTTCAGAAAAACTTTTATGGTAGAAGTGGCGATTCCATCAAGATATTCACCTTTGTACTCGGATCTGAGGAAATTCAGTAAATCAAAAAATTGCTCAGGTGGTCCGAAGGTTGCTGAGATATACAGAACATTATTCTCCTCTTTGGGATTAATGAGTGTCTGCGTATTAACTTCAACCGGCACATTATTTTCAATGCGCCTGCGGTACAGGCTGGATCCTGATTTATCCGGAAAGCTGAAAAGTGCAAAATGTAAAGGTTTGAATCTTTCAGCCAGACGGACCACATCTCTTTCCTCTCGAGTCGCAACCCATTGAGCCAGTTGAAACGGATCGTTTGCGATTGGGTAATTATCAGGTTCTGGTAACTGTTTGACCGCTTGTAAAAGTATTAAATCAATAATTTCATCTGGGCCAACTTTCATCGCAAACTGGCGCGCATCTGGGCCGCCTTTTGTTCCATCGTGATTTATCAAGTTGGAGCGAGTTCTCCAATCAGCACCTGCGTCCAGAAGCATCGCTACCGCCGGTGTGTCACTTTGCTGAATGGCGACATACAACGGCGTCTTACCACTGGCATCAGGATTACTGAGGTATTGCGGCGCATGTTTTTGGCTGAGTGTGATGACTTTTTCCAGAAATTCGCTAGGTGCACGTTTCTCCAAGCACAAAGTCAAAAGGTTGGTGCCGTACATTGATCCGGCGCCCACGGGATTGGTGCGTGAGACCAAATCTTCGGACATTTGGATAATCGCAGTATTTCGCCGTTCTTCATCTTTGCTGGGTAGCTTGGTACTCCATTCAGATGACCTGGAATGGCCTTTGTTCAGCATTGTCGGACGGTGCGACACGGGTGGGGTCCAGAGAAGCCCGATATCGGCTGGGGAAAGAAGCTCTGCCGCAGCCTCCCAATCATCGTTGATAACGGCAGCATGCACCGCAGGTAAGCCGGTTTCGACCAGGTATTTATGATGGTCAGCCCGCTTGTTCCAGTCATACCCTAAATTTTTTGCATGCCAGCCTACAGGCTTGCTACTCATTCTGGGTGGGACAGTTGGTTTCTGCGAGCTTGTTACGGCTGTGGTGGTCGTGGTGGCTGTGGTGTTGGTCGTTGTGGTGGTCGTTGTGGTGGTCGTGGCGGGGTAGGTTGCTTGGGGTGAATTGGCTGGGACACTCATGGTCGCTCCGCATTAGATGGCAGGAGCTAATTACGTAACTGCCGCCGCCCGTTTGTTCACGATGGCAACAGTCATGGTGCAACGCCAAATCAGCCCAGCAGATTTTCCAGTGTGCGTCGGTAAATGTTTTTCAGGGGGTCGATCTCAGTCACCGCGACATGCTCATCGATCTTGTGAATGCTGGCGTTCGTGGGGCCGCATTCGACAACCTGCGGGCAAATATGTGCGATGAAACGGCCATCCGACGTGCCACCGGTCGTTGATAGCTCGGTATCCAGACCCGTTTCGGCTTTGATGGCTGAACTCAGTGCATCGCTGAGTACGCCGCGCGGTGTGAGGAAGGGTAGACCGCCGACTGTCCATTTCAGATCGTAGTCGAAGCCGTATTTGTCGAGAGTGGCGTGCACGCGTTGTTGCAGGCCGTCGACTGTGCTAGCGGTAGAAAAGCGGAAGTTGAAATCCAACACGCACTCACCGGGAATCACATTCGATGCACCGGTGCCGGCGTGGATGTTCGACATCTGCCATGAGGTGGGCAGATAGTACTCATTACCTTGGTCCCATTCGATCGTGCTGAGTTCTGCGAGCGCTGGCATAGCGAGATGAATCGGATTTTTCGCCATATGCGGATAAGCGATGTGGCCCTGTATGCCTTTGATGATCAGTTTGCCGGACATCGTACCGCGGCGACCATTTTTGATCATGTCACCCACTTGTTTTACCGAGGTGGGTTCACCGACGATGCAGTAATCCAGTTGTTCGCCACGCGCTTTGAGCTGATTGCATACGATGACGGTGCCATCAATGGCGGGGCCTTCTTCATCACTGGTGATCAGAAAACCGATGGAGCCTTTGTGGTTCGGGTGTGCGCCCACAAATTCTTCAACTGCGACGATCATGGCAGCGAGTGAGGTCTTCATATCAGCCGCACCACGACCATAGAGCTTGCCGTCGCGATGCGTGGGTACGAACGGATCAGATGTCCATCGGTCCAGCGGACCTGTAGGCACGACATCGGTGTGGCCTGCAAATACAAGTAACGGTTGAGCTGTGCCGCGACGCGCCCAGAGATTGGTGACATCACCTGAGGCGATGGTCTCGCAAGCGAAGCCCAATGGCTTGAGTCGCTCGGCCATTTTCAGCTGGCAGCCGCCGTCTGCTGGCGTGACGGAGCGCAGCGAGATCAGTTCTTCGGTGAGGGCGAGGGTTTTATTCATTGGAGTTTTGGCTCATCAGAGGAGATGTTCTTCGTAGGTGTCCGCATCAAAACCGACCAGCACGGTCTTGCCCTTGCAGAGTACCGGGCGCTTGATCACGCTGGAGTTTTCAATCATCAGCTTCGTGGCGCTGGTTGCATTGGTGACGCCGTTTTTGGTGGCCTCTGGTAGCCCGCGCCAAGTCGTGCCTTTTTTATTGATCAGAACCTCCCACGAGACTTGTTGCATCCAGCCCG
>CAMBJI010000267.1 GCA_945867725.1 Bordetella parapertussis | reverse complement strand
TATCTGGAAGCCTTCGGTCATCTGGTGATGGCTTGGATCTGGATGGAGCAAGCAATCGTGGCACGTCGGGTGGTCCAGACGGATGCTGATTTTTATGCGGGCAAGTTGCAGGCCTGTCAGTGGTTTTTCAGATGGGAGTTGCCACGTGTTGATGCGCAACTCGATTTGCTCGCCGCAATGGACGTCACAACCTTGCACATGCAGGACAACTGGTTTTAATAACGGAATTTGTATGATCAAACATATCGTGATGTGGCAATTGAAAGCGCATGCAGAAGGCGC
Source organism: Bordetella parapertussis (assembly GCA_945867725.1). Lineage (GTDB taxonomy): Bacteria > Pseudomonadota > Gammaproteobacteria > Burkholderiales > Burkholderiaceae_D > Pernthalerella. The sequence continues at coordinate 3,346 of CAMBJI010000267.1, read as the reverse complement.
TGATAAAGCCACTAATGCCGCAAAAATGAAATCGCTGCTGGAGGCTTGTGCCAACATCGTTCCCGGCATGGGCACATTCGAAGTCGCGCTGGCGCAAGAAGGCATGGAGGCAACCTATGACGTGTTGCTCTATTCAGAATTTGAATCGATGGCTGCGCTGGATGCTTACCAAAATCATCCCCAGCATGTCGCGCTCAAGCCCTTTGTCGGCGCGGTACGCGAAGCCCGGCAATGCATGGACTACGAAGTGAACTAAGGAGACATCAGATGCATAGCATTCAGCAATTATTTGATTTGAAGGGCAAGACAGCGGTCATTACAGGCGGTTCACGCGGACTCGGTCTGCAAATTGCCGAGGCGCTCGGAGAAAAAGGCGCATCGCTGGTGATCACGTCGCGCAAACAGGATGAACTCGACGAGGCTGTCGTGCATCTGAAGCAAATGGGTATCACTGCAACGGCGATCGCTGCCGATCTGGGCAAGGCCGAGGCGATACCGGCGTTTGTCGCATCGGCGCTTGGCCATCTCGGTCATGTCGATATTCTGGTCAATAATGCCGGCGCCACCTGGGGATCGCCCGCTGAGGATCATCCGCTCGAGGCCTGGGACAAGGTGATGAATCTGAACGTGCGCAGTATTTTTCTGCTCTCACAAGCGATCGGTAAGCAGTCGATGATTCCGCGTCGCTCGGGGCGCATCATTAGTGTTGCCTCGATTGCTGGTCTGGGAGGCAATGGTGCTTCGGGTATGCAGACTATCGCTTACAACACCTCCAAGGCCGCTGTCATCAACTTCACGCGCACTTTGGCAGGCGAGTGGGGTCAGTATGGCATTACGGTCAATGCGATTGCCCCCGGTTTCTTCCCATCAAAGATGACGCGTGGCTTGCTCGAAAAGCTGGGCGCAGAAGAAATGGCAGCACGCGCGCCCTTGCGTCGCTTGGGTGACGACGAAGATCTGAAGGGTGCGGCCTTGTTGTTCGCTTCGAGCGCCGGCAAACACATTACCGGTCAGACGCTGGCGGTAGATGGCGGTGTGTCGGCGGTGCTCAGCTAATGAGCAAGCAGGCTTTCCCGGTCGAGATACCGTTTCTCACTGATCTGGGTGTGGAGTTTCTGGGCATGGCGGATGGCCGCGCCCAGATCGCGCTCGATCTGTCGGAGCGTCACATGAACAGCTGGCGCGTCACGCATGGCGGCGTGATTATGACACTGCTGGATGTGGTGATGGCGATGGCAGGTCGTTCGCTGGATCCTGAATCGCGTGCGGGCGTGACGGTTGAAATGAAAACCAGTTTTTTACAGCCGGCAGGTTCACCCGGTCGCCGTCTGATCGCAAGTGGTCATGCATTTCACCGCTCGACCACGATGTGCTTTTGTGAAGCCGAACTGCATGACAATGACCAACTGGTCGCAAAGGCGCTGGGGACTTTCAAATACCTCAAACGTCTCGACGTAGCCAACCGAATATAAACCGGAGAACCCCATGAGTAACTTCCAACGCATCGTCCTCGCTTCACGTCCTAAAGGTGGGGTCAGTACCGATAACTTCCGCCTTGAAACCGTAGCGGTACCTGAAATCAGCGAGGGCCAGGTCTTGGTTCGCAATCACTATCTGTCGCTCGACCCGTATATGCGCATGCGTATGGAAGACGTGAAAAGCTATGCGGCGCCTCAGGCACTGGATGAGGTGATGATTGGCGGCACCGCAGGTGAAGTGATCGCTTCAAAGAATCCAAAATTTTCAGTCGGCGACAAGGTCGTTGGCATGCTCGGCTGGAGCGAAGTGGCGGTGTCCGATGGCAGCCTGCTCAAAACAGTCGACACCACCCACATACCTTTGTCGGCGTATCTGGGTGCGGTGGGTATGCCGGGCATGACCGCATGGTATGGCCTGACGCAAATCATGGCCCCGAAAGCTGGCGATACCGTCGCCGTGTCGGCAGCCAGTGGTGCTGTCGGCAGCGTGGTGGGACAGTTAGCGCGTATGCGTGGCTGCCGCGTGGTGGGTATTGCCGGTGGCAAGGAGAAATGTGATTTCGTGGTCAATACGCTGGGCTTCGATGCCTGCATCGATTACAAAGGCGGAAATCTATTCAAAGATGTCAAGGCAGCCGCGCCCAATGGTATTGACTGCTTGTTCGAAAACGTCGGTGGTGTGGTCATGGATTCGGTACTGGCACGAATGAACCCCTACGGGCGCATCGCGCTGTGCGGCCTGATCTCCGGCTACGACGGTGTGCCCATGCCAATCCACAATATTCATGCGGTGCTATCCATGCGCCTGACCATGCGTGGCTTCATCGTTTCTGAGCACATGGATTTATGGCCGGAAGGTTTAGGCGAACTCGGTCAGCTGGTCGCTTCCGGAAAGCTGATATTCCGCGAGACGATTGCCGATGGATTGAGTGCAGCGCCTGAGGCTTTCCTGGGTCTGCTGCGCGGGAAAAATTTCGGCAAGCAGTTGGTCAAACTGATCTGAGGTCACGATGAAAAATTTCAGCCAGCGTGTGGCAGTCATCACCGGTGCAGCCAGCGGCTTTGGCCGTGAATTCGCGCGCAAAGGTGCGCAGCTTGGCATGCGTCTGGTACTCGCCGATGTGCAAAAAGAGGCGCTTGCAGAGACTGCCGCGGAACTCGAGGCGGCGGGCGCGGAAGTGATTACGCAGATCTGCGATGTACGCAAAGGCGAGCAGGTCGAAGCACTGGGCAGACTAGCGATGACCAGTTTTGGTGCCGTGCATCTGGTCTTCAATAACGCGGGTGTCGGTGCCGGTGGTCTAGTGTGGGAAAGTACACAAGCTGATTGGGAATGGGTATTGGGCGTGAACCTGTGGGGCGTGATTCATGGTGTGCGTGTTTTTACACCGCTCATGCTTGCCAGCGCCAAGGATGATCCTGCGTATGAGGGGCATATCGTTAACACGGCATCGATGGCAGGGCTGTTGAATCCACCCACGATGGGGGTCTATAACGTCTCCAAGCATGCAGTGGTCTCGCTGACCGAGAGCCTCTATCACGATTTATCGCTGGTTGAAGCACCGATTGGTGCGTCCGTGCTGTGTCCGTATTTTGTTCAGACCGGGATCAGTCAATCGCACCTGCACCGTCAGGATGATGTGCAAGCCGCTGCGGCACCCACGGTCAGCCAGCAAGTATCACAGGCAGTGCTCGAGAAAGCAGTCGCCTCCGGCAAGGTCAGTGCGGCTGAAGTGGCACAGCGTACCTTCGATGCGATTCGTGATCAGCAGTTTTATATCTATTCTCATCCCGCCGCACTGGGTAATGTGCAAAGACGCATGGAAGATATCGTGATGGGTCGCAATCCGGGTGATCCGTATGAGGCC
>CAMBJI010000266.1 GCA_945867725.1 Bordetella parapertussis | reverse complement strand
TCGACTGACCAATCGGCAGGGCAGTAAAGCTATCCATGATCATCGAGATCATGATCACGTGACCACCGAATCCGAGAAAAATCATGGTCGACAGAATCACCAGAAACTGGGAGATGACCGGCACGTTACCCACGTTCGGATCGTACATGCTGGCCATAGACAGACCCATAGAGCCAGCCATAGCCTGGCCACCCAGCACGATGGCACCAATCGCCACCTGCAGCATCAGACCCATCATTGCGCCGATGAACAACTGATTCACAATTTGGAAGAAACCGATCGCACTGATGGGATCGAGCACGGGCCAGTCCACCATCGGGTAAATGAAAAAAGTCAGCACCAGTGCGAGCATGATGCGGATGGGCAGCGTCAGCGCGTCCAGCGAAAAAATCGGTGCCGTCACCAGCATGGCCGAGATGCGTAGCATCGGCCAGAGAAAGGTGTAGAAGCGCTCGACGATATCCGCGGCAAGGAGTGTCATGGCATCGTTCGGGCGCTGGCCCGCTTAGGAAAACAGCGCAGGAATGCGCTTGTAGATATCGCGGGTGTAATCGACCAGCATGCTCAGCTGCCAGCCGCCGAACAGGGCCAGCGCGATGCCCATGACCACCAGCTTCGGAATGAACGACAGCGTCATTTCATTGATCGAGGTAGCCGCCTGAATCACACCGATGAACAGACCGACACCGAGTGCGACCGCCAGCAGCGGTGCCGAGATAATCAGCACGGCCCACAGAGCACTGCGACCTATATCAACGACGGTAGCGATTTCCATTATCTATCCTTGGGATCGTCTGATGGTTCAGGGCATCGCGAAGCTCGATGCGAGCGAGCCCATCAGCATGCTCCAGCCATCGACCAACACGAACAACATCAATTTGAAGGGCATGGAGATCATCATTGGCGAGAGCATCATCATGCCCATGGACATGAGCACGCTCGATACCACCAGATCAATCACCACAAAGGGGATGTAAATCAAAAACCCGATCGTGAACGCGCTTTTGAGTTCCGACGTCATGAAGGCGGGCACGAGGGTAGTGAAGGGCACCGACTCCGGGCCTTCGAGTTCTACTTTACTGCGCGCGATTTCCATGAACATCGAGATATCTTCTTCGCGGGTCTGCGCGAGCATGAAGCCGCGGATCGGCGCTTCGGCAGCGGCCAGCGCTTCTTCGAATGCCATACCCTGATTCATATAGGGCAGGATCGCGTTGTTATACACATCCATCATCACCGGCTGCATGATGAACAGCGTCAGGAACAGTGCCAGTCCGGCCAGCACCTGATTGGGCGGCGTCTGGCCAGTACCCAGCGCCTGGCGAAGAATGGAAAATACGATGATGATGCGAACAAACGAAGTCATCATCAGCAGCATCGAAGGCAGCAGCGTGAGCACCGTCATCAGCGCCAGCAGTTGCAGCGTCAGACTGTACGACTGAACGCCACCTTTGCCGTTAACCACATTGACGACCGGCAGACCTTGCGCGAAGGCGAGTGCCGGCATCAGTACGGGTAATAAAAGCAGCAATGCGATGAAAAGTCGACGTGCCATGATCAGCCCTTGTTTTTGTTTTGTGCAGACTTGAGCAGATCGGCAAAACGCTGCGCCAGCGGCGCGGTGTTTTCTACACTGCTTGACTGAGCCGCTGCGTCAGCGGCAATCTCTTCAGCTGACAGCGGGAAGCTGGCCAGCGTGTTGATTTGTTGTACGGTGATGCCGAGCAGGATGTCCTGATCCTTCACGCGCACCAGCACGATTTTCTGGCGTGGTGCGAGCGACATGCTGTCAATGACGCGGATGCGCCGTTGACCCATGCCGAGCAGGTTGCCACTTTGCATGCGCTTAAGCGTATAAAGCAGGGCGCCCAGCAGTGCCAGCACGATGCCAAAGCTTAAAGCAAACGATAACCAGTCCGAAGCATGCATGATGATCTTTCTTTACAGGTTCTTCATGCGGTCGCTGGCAGGCACGACGCGTGTCAGTCGAATGCCGTAGCGATCATTGACCAGCACCACTTCGCCTTGTGCCACGACCGTGTCGTTGACCAGCAAATCCAGCGGTTCGCCGGCAATGCGTTCCAGTTCAACCACGCTGCCCTGGGTCAGACGCAGCAGATCGCGGATTTTCATTTTTGTGCGGCCAACTTCGACCTTGATCGCTACCGAAATATTTTGCAGTACATCGGGATTGATCTGGTGATTCGGTGGCGTATCAAGTACGTCACTGATTTCACCGTCTTCATTTTGTTCTGTCGTTAAGTCACTCATGATGCATCCTCGATCGTTAGAGCGTTTCCGGGCTGGTGGCATTTTCGATGCGGACCGCTACCTGCGGACCCGACATACCCACCTGAACTTCGAAAGCGGGCAGGCCACCAATTAGCAGCGTTGCCAGCTCGGGTTTTTTGAAGAATAACAAATCGCCTTCCTTAAGCTGCCGGACATGCGCGTAATCGTCAAGGACGGTACCCAGCAGGACTTGCAGTTCCAGCTGCGAATCTCCGACGGCCTTGGTCAGGTCTTCGCGCCACATCAGATCGGAAGCTTCGCTGCCGTCGGCCTGTACGCGGTTGCGCAGCAGGTCACGCAGGGGCTTGAGCGAGGCATACGGATACACCAGATCAACGAAGCCTTTGATTCCGCCAACGCTTTCGGTTTCAAAGCGAGTCATGATGACGAGATCATTTTCGTCAGCGATCTGAGCAAATTGCGGATTGATTTCCGAGCCTACGTGTTCGAAATCGACTTGCAGCAGCGGTGCCCATGCCTCTTTCAGGGAGCGGAAGAGTACCTCAATGATGATTTTGATGATGCGTGATTCGGTGGGCGTAAACATACGCGTTGGCGGCAGCCAGTTGGTCGGCCCCTCGCCATCTTTCTCGCCGGGGCGCTTCTTAGGCATGCCTGGCATACCGCTGCCAGAACCACCGAAAAAATTATCCAGTGCAGAAAAAACGAGCGTAGGCTCAATCGTTACCATCGAAAATCCGCGCAAGGGATTAATTCTGATCGTATTAACCGCCAGCGGCGCGCGCAGGTCTTTGAGATAGTCACCAAAGCGAACGATCTGAGCGCGCGAGGGATTGATGCGCGGACTGGTGCGCAGCACTTCCATCAAGCCCATACGGAACAGACGCACGAAGCGCTCATTGATCATCTCGATGGATGAGGTGTTTACACCCAGCGTGCTGTCCTCACTGGCCAGATCGTGTTTCTTGACCCGGGTCGTCAGGTTAAAGCCGGTATCGACCGCAATGGTGCCGTCATCGATCCCGCTGGCTAATGCAGCGAGTTCTTCCTGTGACAGCAGGTTGCTTGTATCAGCCATGGCGTCAATCGTCCCTGGGTTTTATAGGGGGTTATTGGACAACAAACTCGGTGAACATCACTTCTTCGATGCCACCAAAGCCTTCGTATTTTTCGAGCAGCGAGTTGACGTTCAGACGTACCTCTTCAGCCAGCGCTTTGCGGAAATCAGGTTCGCGCAAGTCAGCCTCAGTTTTCTGGCGCATCACATCAAGAATACCAGCGCGCAGTGCGAGCTCGTGTGTTTTGACGTTCTTGATCACGCGGTCATCGTAGTGTGTCATGACGGTGAGCGTGACCTGCATTACTTTACGCGAGCC
>CAMBJI010000265.1 GCA_945867725.1 Bordetella parapertussis | reverse complement strand
CGAGCCAGTTACCTGCGATCGAAACCGCTGATCTGATCCTGATGAGTACCGACCAGATCGCAGCCATTCCTAGCGGCCGCGTGAGCGCACTGACGACAGAGCAGGTGGAGGCATTGACATCGGCGCAATTGACGGCGATGGGGACTGACCAGATTGCCGGGATGAGCAGTACGCAACTGGCTGCGATTGAGGTCGTCGACATCGACGGTTTGACTACGGCCCAGCTGGCAGCGATTTCTACTGCGGATTTCCCTGCCTTTACGACTGAGCAGATGACAGCCTTTACGACGGACCAGCTGGCGTCGTTGGGTACTGCCCAGATTCAGGCGCTGACTTCGGATCAGATCGTCGCATTGGATCAGACGCAGGTAGTGGCCTTCACCACTGCTCAGCTGGCTGCGATGAGCCAGGAGCAGTCGGATGCGCTGCAGATGTAAGCTGAGCGGTTTATCAGCCTAGAAAGCAAGGTTGCATAGTTCGCCCGATCCATCTGGCAGCTGCACTATTCTCAGGCCACGGTCCCGGCAGTATTCGTGGTGACCGGATTGGCTGATATGCCCGTAGTTCTTGACTAGCAAGATGCCCGGACGACCGGTCGCAAGCAGGTCAATCACCGAGCGGACATCATCTTTGGACGAGGAGGGCAGCACGGCGATCAGAAAATCGGATCGGCCACTCGCTCTCTCTACGAGTGTTTGAGTATCATCGGCCACATTAGCCGCCTTGAGTTGTACCAGCAGGTCAGCCACCAAGCCATTTTCAGCGACGCTAGCACGGGTTGGCAGCGACAGCAACTGACGTTTTGGTGAGTCATTTCCGAACAGGTATACCAGTATGGCCGTCAGCACAGTGAGTTCGCTGGCACCGATCAATACAGTGGTCGGAAAATCCTTCCTTGCCGTTAGCAGAGCAACAGTCCGCGCGATGAGTGTGCGGTCCTGTATGTCGAGCAAACTGGGCGACTTGGCGAGGTTTTGGATCAGAGTCGGCATGTCGTGGCTCGGATCGAACTGCATCATGCGCATGTTGAACAGGGTGATGTTCTGATCTTTGTAAACGGCTTTCATGGCACCACCACCTTGGCTACGCTTTGCACGAGGTTTCTTATTGGCTCATTGTGATCGCGACGGAAGATGCCTACTTCAGGGTAGGCGATCGACCAATCTTCTTTCAGACCGAGGATCCACGGTCCCTGAGGCTCTGGCATCACGATGGCGACTTTCTGGCCGCAGGCGCCGGCAAAGTGCACCAGGGCTGTCGATACAGAAATGATGCCATCGCAAGCTGCGCTGATAGCGAGCCAGTCTTCCAGGTCATTTTTGAAGTTCAGATCATTGAAACTCACCATGTCATAGCCGAGTTCCTTGATGTATTTCTGTTCCTTGCTGGTGTCGCCGTACTGCAGGTTGACGCACAATGCACCGGATTCGAAGATCGGAAGCCAGTGCTCTATCTCGAGTGCTTTGGTCTTGATCTGGCTTTCCCAGTAGCCGCCTTTCCACGAAATACCAACAATCGGTCTGCCCTTGGCCATCTCGCGCAATTTGGCATGGTACTTGTAGTAGCGATCGCCATCGACTTGAATGAAGTTTTTGCGCTTGCTTGTGAAACTCTCCATGTCGGGTCGGTAGCGCGGCAGTACGCTGCCTAGCGGGATGAAGCCGTTCTTGGGCAGGTGGGAGCCGCTCCACGATTCGAGGATGCCCGGAGTCACGATAGAGACATTCGGGAAAGAGCGTTTCATGATGCTCGCCATTCGCGCTTCGCAGGCGAACATGACTTTACCGAATTCTTCAACGGCTTCGTCCATCGCGCTCAAGAACAAAATCTGGTCGCCGATACCTTGTTCTGCACAGACCAAAGTCCATTTGTCGCGGTCGATCTTGTCCAGCTTGTCGGCCCGTTTCGCGTCTCGGATCACGGTAGGCAAGTTGCGCCCCATCGTACCTATTTCTTTGCTGAAGCCAAGATCCCAGTATTCCCAGCCGCGTTGAAAGTCACGGGCGCGCAGCAGGTGCAGCGCCATGTTCCACTTCAGGGCGATGTCAGCACTGCCTTTTTTCTTGATCGATGTTGATAAAGCGTGATCATAGATCTTGATGCCGGCGAGCGAATCATGTTCGGCAACGATATCCGCCTGAATTCGAAGGATGGTCGGATCGTTTGGAAAATCCTTCTCGATCTCATCGAGATAAAGGAAGGCTTCCATTTTTTTACCGCCGCCTTTCAGCCCCGATGCCTTGGCGAGGTGCAACTGTCTGTTCTTCGGGTCGGTGGCGAGATATTGGTCGCAGATTTCGACGACCTTGTTACAGTCCTGGATATCGAGAAGGCAATTGATGTAGACAATGCCGTTGCTGCGGTCCTCAGGGTCATCTTCGAACACTTTTTTCGCGTGGATAATGGCCAGACGGTGCTTGCCCATTTGCAGGTAGAGGGCAGCTAGGGTTTTGAGGGCTCCCTTGCCGCAATCCGGTAGCCGGGTTGCTTGCAACAATAATTGTTCGGCTTCATTTTGCTGCCCCTGTAGCGCTTGGATGGCAGCCTGGGTATGCAGACGCTCCCATTCCGGCATTGAAGGGTTAGAGGTGAGGATTTTTTTTAATTTCGCAATCTGCGTGTCGGCGCTGGCGGCAGGCTTTTTTGCGCCGGCAAAGGTGGCCGACTGCTGGGCTGGCAGCTTTACTGCGCCGTTGAATTTGCGTTTCGAACCGTTGGGTGAGCTCATGATAGCTGCCATGTTAACGCCTTTTTGGTCGGGTAAGCACCCAGAAGCCTGAACCATCCGACAGGGTCTGAAGCTGTTGGATTTCGAAATAATCGGTCAGGCGCTTGAGCCACCAAGAGCTTGGTTCCTGAATCAAATGAGCATTGCGGCCATCAGTCAGCACCTTGATCGCCGGACCGGTGTGTACCGAGAAGAATCCGAATTTTTTTGTAATTTTCCCTAGATCCTGGAGCACATTCTCAAGCAGTTCGGGCTCGATATGCTCAAGCACGTCGATGCAGCAGACTAGCTCGGCCTCATGCGGCTCACCATATTCCGGAAATGCCGGATCGTATGGGTAGTAGGTGAAATCACTGACGTTCATCTCATTGAGGCCGCGAAGCAAGTTCTGTTTACCTGCACCGTAGTCGGCTACTGTGGCGATGTGCAGTCCCTGAATCATTTTTCCAACCAGCGGAGCGAACTTCAGGCTGGCCACACCGTAGCCGGGATTTTTGTGCAGCTCTTGCTGCATGCGGCGATACTCTTCACTAATTACGGCTTCGTTATTCATGATTATTCCTTGCTATTAGCGCGGGTCAGGCTATGCGCACGTTGTTGATCAGTAGGCGACGGCTGACGTTCTCGTCTTTGACTTCTTCGACGCCGTGGAACGATTTTCCGGTACGAACGAACATCATTAGGCGGTTCGGTAAAAATTCAACGGTTTTTTGCTTGTCGAAATACTCGAATTTGTAATGGGGTCCGCCAGGGCAGGTAAACGTCGGGTCCTGGTGAGTGTAAATCGAGGTACCGAGGTGTTTTTGCGTGTCGTCCGACGGCAGATAAAACAAAAAGGAGATCAGCCGGTGCGGCGCATCGGTATGCGGGCCAATTTCGTAACGTGTCTGGTCATTGACGATCAGGGCATCGCTGCGGATATCGATTGATCGTTTGGCGTCGCTCTTT
>CAMBJI010000264.1 GCA_945867725.1 Bordetella parapertussis | reverse complement strand
TGCGGTGTTCGCTGGGCTTTATATTTCCTTGTACCAATGCTCTTTGAGCACGGGCTTGGTAAATTGTCTTGCTGGTGTGATCGTCTCGCGTTAGACGAACCCGACGTTGGACTGCCCTCGCCCACCTGAACCCTGGTTCAGGATGACGGTCCGGTGACATTCGCAGACACCTTTTTTGCTGGCGCCCTCTTCAGGCGCGTCCGACAAGCCGGTCTTCGACCGTTTGCAAGTGGCGCCGCATCGCGTTTGCGGCCTTGATAGGCTCACGGTGAGAAATTGCGTCAATGATATTGTCGTGCTCGACAAAGCTGTGATGGACCTCGGGCGGCCTCACACCCTCAGGCCGGGGCCGCCCCCAGGTCACAGAGCGACGCACTTGGGTGAGCAGGTCTGTCAAGGCTAGCAAAATGGTGTTGTGCGCAGAGACCGCAATCTCGTGGTGGAACAGCGCGTCATAAACTTCATATTCGCGCCAATTCGATGCGAATTTGCATCGTCTGCTGAACTCCTTGAGCTGGGCAATTTCATCGTCCGTGGCATTGACCGCTGCCAAGCCGGCAAGCTCCGGCTCAATGGCCATTCTGGCGCGCATGACTTGCACCGGGTTGGTCTTTGAAGCCAGCAAAGCAGCGTCCGGACGCTCTGCTGGTTTGGGGCCAATAAAGGTTCCACGGCCAACGCCTCGCCACAAGCGCCCCTCATCTTCAAGCACTTGCAGACTTTTGCGCAGTTTGGCACGCGTGACGCCCAGGCGCTGAGAAAGCAGGCGCTCGTTGGGCAGGCGTTTGTCTTCTCCGGCCATCTCCAGTTCGATCAGTAGCAGCCTCAAATTTTCCAGCACTCCGGCAGCGTCGTCAGCCGGAGGTGCGCTGGCCACCCTTCGTAATCTTGAGTTCACAACCAAGCCTTATTTCATTTGCATGTGCACACCACTGCTAGGTTTGAGCGACACAGCTGGGAATCAGTATATAACCAATGCGAGATTGGTTTAATTTACAAATGACCGATTTACTGATGGTAAACCCCATGATCGCCAGTGAATCTGAGTTCTAGAATAAGAACAACCAAATAAGCTCAAGGTGTCAACCATTGATTTAATTGGTTCAAAGCGCAGCGCAGCTGAAATGGCTCGGACTCCCATTGAAACCGACACAGCGGCGACAAAATTTTCACAAGCAAGGAGACAGAAATGGTTTATTCACTCACGGGGATCAAACGCATGGTCACCCGGTTCATAGGCGCCGCGTTGCTGGTCACGCTGGCCACTGGTGCACATGCACAGGCTAAAAAGGTCAGGGTTGCGTTCGGAGACGTACTCTCCACCGAGACGGTTTCTATGGTCATTGCGCTGGAGCGTGCCAAAGCGCGTGGCGTGGACTATGAAATAACCTTCTTTTCTAAAGAAGAATTGGCCATTCAGGCCGTGATCAATGGACAAGCCGACCTGGGCGTGGGTACACCCTACTCCATCATTCAGAAGTCCAAAGCGCCTATGCGCATCTTGTTTCAGGGCACCCGACTGGTTTTCTTCCCGGTCGTTGATAGCAAGTACAAAACTTGGAAAGATCTAGAAGGCCAACCCTTCACCTTCCACGCACGCGGCACCGGCACGGAAGCCATTGGCAACATCATCGCCAAACGCGAAGGCATCAAGTTCGGCGACCGCAGCTATGTGCCCGGCTCTGAAAACCGCGCCATTGGCATGCTCAAAGGCCAAATCAAGGGCACCATTTTGGACCTGGCCAACAAGAACCAATTGATGGCCAAGGCTGCTCCAGGCCAGTTTTCTGTTCTGCCAGGCGTCTCTAATCCAGCATCTGACGAAACCCTGTTCGCAGGCTTGGACTGGATTAAAAAGAACGAGGGTCAGGCCGACATCATCGTTGCCGAGTTCTACAAGCTTTGGAACGAAATGAACAGCAACCCCGGCATCATCGAGCAAGAGCGCGTCAAGTACAAACTGATGATGGACCAGCCTAAGGAAATTCTCGCTGGCGTGACCGACTTCTACAAAGTCAGCACCAAGGAAGGCATCTTCTCGCCCATCGGCGGCGGCGTAGATGTCGCCAAGAGTGATTTCGAGTTCTACACCGAAGCCGGCCAAATGCAAGGCCCTGTCTCATCGCTCAAAATTGAAGACTTCTGGTACCTCTCACCGCTGGACAAGGCGCGCAAAGCCGCAGGCAAATAATCCAGCCGAGTTCCGAGCCAAAAAATCGGGGGGGCATGCAATATGCCCCCCTTTTTTGGGCTGAACCTGAACAAAAGAACCCCAATGTCTGCCTTTAAAAGTTTTTTCCTCAAACTAGCCTCTTTTCTTGCGGTGATTCTGGCCTGGGAATATGCCGGGCGTGCGGGTATCAGCGCAGCACTGCCATCCTTCACCGAAACCATGTCCGCCTTGCTGGCGCTGACCCTCGACGGCTCTTTGGGTACTGCTTTTGCCAAGACTCTGTACCCGCTGTCTATCGGCTTGTTGGTGTCTATTTTTATCGGAGTTTCGCTGGGGATGGCCATGGGCTTGAAAGATTCGGCTGAATGGCTTTTTTCACCCATCTTCATCGTCGCGCAAGCGGCCCCACTGGCTGCCTTGATTCCCGTTCTTACCTTTGCCTACGGCATCGGTGTCACGGCAAAAATTTTCACGGTATGCATCATGGCCATGCCCGTGATCGTGCTGAACACTTTGGGCGCTGTACGTAACACCCCTGGATCGTTGATTGAAATGGCCAAGTCGTTTCAAGGCACACGGATGCAAGTCATCGGCAAGGTGATCTTGCCGTCTGCAAGTCCTTTGATTTTTGTGGGCCTGCGCCTCGGTTGTGCCTCAGGCTTTATCGGCATCATCCTGGCCGAACTGCTGATCACGCCCACTGGCATAGGTGACATCATTTCTTACAGCCAATCCGTGGCTGATTACGACAAGATGTACGCCGCTATTTTCTCGATCATTGTTTCTTCTGTGTTGTTCATTGAACTGCTGGAAAAATTTGAGCAAGTGATGTTCAAGCCCGAAAAACGTAACTGACTTTAGCTATAGCCAATCTTCAAAACCTACATGACTACCAGCATTCCCACACCCATCGTTCAAGTTAAGAACGTTAAAAAAGTCTATCCCGGCGGTGTCGAGGCGCTCAATGACATCTCTCTTGATTTCCCTGAAGGCAAACTGACCACTTTGCTAGGCCCTTCGGGCTGCGGTAAAACAACCCTGCTAAAAATAATTGCCGGTCTTCTCGAACCAAGCAGCGGTGAGGTGTTGGTCGACGGACGGCACATCACCGGACCCGGGCCTGAGCGCGCCTTTGTATTTCAGGACTTCGCTTTGATGCCCTGGGCGACCGTGATTCGCAACGCTGCTTTCGGGCTAGAACTCGCAGGCGTGAACCGCACAGAGCGCGAAGCCGTTGCGGAGAAATACCTGCACACCGTCGGCTTGAAGGGGTTTGAAAAAAAATACCCCCATGAACTCTCTGGCGGTATGCGTCAACGCGTTGGCCTGGCCCGTGCACTGGCCGTGAATGCCAAAGTGCTGCTGATGGACGAGCCTTTTTCAGCTGTCGATGAACAGACACGACGTAAATTTCAGGAAGACATGCTCAGCTTGGTGAAAAATGAACAAAAAACTTTCATCTTTGTGACTCATAGCATTGAGGAAGCCGTTTACGTTTCTGATCG
>CAMBJI010000263.1 GCA_945867725.1 Bordetella parapertussis | reverse complement strand
CCACCACGCGTGATACCAGCTGCATGAATTCGCGCAGCTTGTGCTCAATGAGCAGAATCGTCAGATTTTTTTCTGCATGCAGCTTGCGTATGAGTGCGGAGATTGATTCGATCTCGGCACTACCCAAACCGGCAAAAGGTTCATCGAGCAAAAGCAGCTCGGGATCGGTTGCCAGTGCACGTGCGATTTCTAGACGGCGCAAATCACCATAAGACAATAACTCGGAGGGCGTGTCCGCTTTCTCTGCAAGACCGACCTCGGACAGCAAGTGCATGGCACGTGCACCAAGATCAACCTCATTGACACGTGGCCCCAGACTACCGACCAGTACATTTTCGATCACGCTCATGCCGACGAAAGGCCTACATAGCTGGAAAGTACGAGCCACTCCCAGATTGACGATGCGATGCGGCTTCATACCAAGTATCGACCGCCCCTGAAAATTCACCGTACCTTCATCGGTAGGAATGAATCCCGTCAGCAGATTGAAGAGCGTCGTCTTGCCGGCACCATTGGGGCCGAGAATACCAACGATCTCACCCCGGCGAACCTGCAGACTGACATCACGCACGGCATGAAGACCACCGAAACGCTTGTTGATTTTTTTGACATCGAGAAGGTAGTCTGACATCTCACACCTCCCCTGCGGCTTTGTTTGTTGGTCGCTGTGTACCTACATTCTGCGCGGGAGATGGCAGCATTGCGCGAATTTTTTTCCAGACAGGCGCGACCACACCGTTGGGCAAGAAGAACAAAATAACAATCAGCAATACGCTGTAGATCATCAAACGCCATTCGCCGAAATTGCGCAGACCTTCGGTCATCAGCGTCAGCAACAGCGCACCGCCGACCGGTCCGAAAATAGTGCCGATACCACCGACGTATACCATCGTAATGATGGTGATTGACGTGACGACTGCAAACAACTGCGGGCTGACCTGCAACTGATAGTGCGCGTAAAGCGCACCACCAAGTCCGGCGAAGGCTGCGCTGATGATCAGCGAGATGATTTTGTAGGTTGTAATGGGCAAGCCCGCAGCCATACACGTGGCCTCATCACCTTTGATTGCGCGCAGTATCAGTCCCCACCGCGAACGCGCCAGCCAGGCAAGTAGCCAAGTGGTAAGGCCCAGCACACCCAGCACGAACCAGTAATAGTGCAAGTGATTTTTGATCAGCGGCGTGATGTCTTGTATGCCCTCTTCACCGCCGGTGTACTCCCAAAAAATCAGCATCAGACGCTGCATGATCACGGCTGCCGACAGCATCGCCAGCGCAAAGTACGGCCCTTTGAGTCTGAGCGTCGGAAAACCCAACAAGAGGCCGAAGAACATGGACAGCACCATGCTGGCCGGCAGGCTCCACCACGGGCCGAAACCCATCTGCACATTTAAAAAACCCGCGGCATACGCACCAACGCCGATGAAGAGCGAATGGCCAAAGTTCTCGCGACCCGTCAGGCCTGACATGAAGTCCCAGCTCACTGCCCAGATGCCATAGATCGCCGCAACCGTCAGCACACCCACCAGATAACTGCCACCCGCGAGTACAGGCAACACAGCAAGCAGAGCGAGCGACACCAAGCCCGCCGTCGAACTCAGTTTGTCGAGAGAGCCGAGCGCCGCCATTTAAAACGCCGTCCTTTTACCGAAAATACCGGCTGGCCGGAAGACTAGCATCAGCAGCGTGGCCAGCACTGAAACGATCTCGGTCCAACTGGTGGAGATTTCATAAGCCACGATAGTTTCCGCATAGCCGAGCATGAAGGCCGCCAGAATACTGCCGGGGATGGAACCGAGTCCACCCACCACCACGATCGCAAAAGCTTTAACGATGGGCAGTAAATGCATCGACGGTTGCACCGAAAGAAATGGCCCGGCGATTATGCCGGCCAGCGCCGCCAGTGCTGCGGAAATCGCCATCACCAGCGAGAAGATACGATCACTCGGTATGCCCATGTATTTGGCCGCATCCGCATCCTGGGAAATCGCGAGAATCGCGCTGCCCAGACGGGTACGCTGTATGAAAAGGTAAAGCACCGCAATCGACACACCCGCCACCACGAGCGTAAGCAAACGCTGGCCGGCCACATCCACACCACCGATATTGACCTTGGCATCCACAAAGGCAGGCACATTGCGGTACTCGGAGCCGAAGGTCAGAAATAAAGTTTGCTCGACCACCAGTGCAATGGCGAGTGTGATCATCAGCACACCCAGTTGCGAATAACGCAGTGGCCGGATTAGAATTTTTTCTACCAGCACGCCAAATACGGCGACACCGATCACTGACAGTATCGCTGCCAGCCACAACGGCAGACCAACGATGGAAGTCAGTACATAAGCACCGTACGCGCCCAGCGCATAGAACGATCCATGCGCCAGATTTAACACGCGAGCCACGCCAAATATCAGCGTGAAGCCTACCGCGAGCATCGCGTAAATGGCGCTGGTGACAGCGCCGTAGATCAGGATTTCCAATTTATTTTTTCATCCAGGGTGGCAGGATAAAATTCCCAGTGCGAAGCTCCTTGGGATAAAGAACCACACGCTCGCCCTTGTCCTGCCACTGCACAAAGATCAGATTGGTCTTGCCTTTGCCCGGCAGTACATCGTGGTTTTCATCAAAGGTGATTTCGCCGGCCACGCCTTCGAAGCGGGTCTTCTCCAGCTCCTTGATTACCTTGTCTGTGTCAAAGCTGCCAGCGCGCTTGACTGCCTCGGCATACAAAAAAATCGAGTCATAGGCGAAAAATGCCGTGTACACCGGATAGTTCGGTGAATTCTTTTTGAAGTTATCAAAGAACGGACTAGTTTTTTTGGTGAGCGGCGCCCGCACCGCGAAATTGGCAGCCACCTCGGAGATAGATTTACCACCAATGCGATTGAAAAAATCGCCATCCATGCTCTTGACGTCAATGCCACCATAAGGCACCGGTACCTGCGCGTCATGCCACTGCTTGGCAAAGACGTCACTGGACCCGTGGGACAGAATGACGATCATGTATTGCGCACCGCTTGATTTTACCTTTGCGAGCAGCGGCGAAAAATCGGATGTCTGCGTATCAAACAATTCCGTCATGCGAATATCGGCACCCACCTCAGCAGCGCCTCGCTTGAGTACCGGCACCAGATCCTGAACCCATTTTGCGTTTTCACCGACGATCGCGATTTTCTTGTAACCGAGTTCACCAATCACGAAGCCCGATATGTAATCAACCAGCGCGCGCGCCTGATGCGCGGCGTTGATTGGTCCGACGCGGAAAATGTATTTGTAAGTGTCGTAGTCGTTTTTTACTTTGGCCGTGATGCTCGGCGAAGCCGCGCCCACACCCAGGTAAATGGTTTTTGATGCAGCGATATGCGGCAACTGTGCAAGCGTTACACCGCTGGTATAGCCACCCACCAGTAACTCGACTTTTTCATCCGAGACCAGTTTTTTGATCGCGCTGATACCTGTCTCGGGATTTTCGGTTTCATCTGCGGTCACATACTCGACTTTGCGTCCGAGAATGCCGCCTTTTTTGTTGATCTCATCGACTGCCATTTTGACGGCCGTGATGGTATCGCGACCCACCTGCAACTGCACCGAAGTCGGCACACCAATACGCAAGGGCTTGCTCTCCTGTGCATGCAGCAGCACGGGCGACAGGCAAAGGCCCAGAGCAAGCAGTTTCACGATACGTTTCA